>JASJEC010000058.1 GCA_030064845.1 Kiloniellales bacterium | reverse complement strand
CCGAGTGAAATCGGCCTGCTGTTAGGCGCGAGGAGGAAGGACATGCCGAGCATATTCGACGACAAGCAACGCGGCAGGAGGCCGATTTCGCCGGATCCCTTCGGGACGGGGCGCATTTGCGCTGGGGCGGCGTCGCGGAAGGCCTTGTGGGGCCCCACCCCACGGCGCCTCCCGCTCCTAGCCCCGGCGCAAATCCGCTCCCGCCAGGAGCGCGCCGTGAGTGTCAACAGGCCCTAAAGCGGCGATTCGCGGTCCGGCCCTGGTGTGAAGACAAACCAATAAGCAGTCGGAAGGGACAGCGAGACGGAAGAAATGCCGATCGAACTCCTCGAGTCCGGGGAAGACCCCTTCAAGCCCGCGCCCGATCACCGCTTTCTCTACTTCAACGACGAACGACGGAAGACCTACGATGCGCTGATCGCCGATATCCGCGGCGGCCGCCCCTGCACGCTCCTGATCGGAGGCTCCGGCTTGGGCAAGACGACCCTGCTCGGGAAGCTGCAGCAGGAACTAGACAGCTCGGAGTTCAAGGTCATCTACCCGAGCTACACGCGGCTGTCCTACGAAGACCTGCTGGACAGCTGCCGCGAGCTGGGCGCCGACGGACTCGGACTCGATGGCTGGAACGAAGCTGTCCCGGAAGAGGTCGGGACGAGGAAGCCTCTGCTGATCCTGGTCGACGAGGCGCAGGTCATGACGGACGAGGCGCTGGTCCGGCTCTGCCAGCTTTGCGCATCGGAACAGTCCCCTTCGGTTCAGGTGCTCTTCGCCGGACAGCCCGAGCTCGCCGAACGCCTGGAGGCCTCGGAGACCGAGGCCGCGCGCGCCTGCTCGAAGGCGTGCCACAGTCTCGATCGTTTGGACGAGGTCGACACCACGGCCTACATCAAGCATCGGCTGGCGGTCGTGGGCGCCCAGTCCGAGGAGGTCTTCGACGCGGGCGCCTCGGAGCGCGTGGCCCGGCTTGCCGGCGGGGTGCCGCGGCTGATCAACCGCCTGAGCGGCACCAGCCTGCGCATGGCCCGCGACCAGGACGCCGAGACGGTCTCGCCCGACATCGTCGATCTTGCCGCCGAGATCTGCGAGCCGGCGCCCGATGTCGACGGCGCCGTCGCGCTGTTCGGAGATGCCGGCTCCGAAGCCCCGGGCGCCGCGACGGACGACAAGCAGGAATCCGCCGGCGACGACGTCCTCACGCTGAAGGTGGATCTGCTCGCGGTGGAGCAGGAGATCGAGCAGGCGGAGAAGCGGTCGAGAGAGCGGCACCGCAGGGAGACGGCGGCCACGCCCGGCGGTCGCGAGTTGGCCGGGGCGCGAGCGCGGCAGGCCCCCTCCCGATCTTCTGGACTCACGCTCGTCCTCCGCGGGTTCCTGATCGGCGCCGCGATGGGCGCTGCGGTGATGGTCGGCTTCCTGCTGACCGCGGTACCGGGTGAGGAATCACTGCTGTCCCGGGACAGGTTGGCTGCACTCTGGCAGAACCTGCAGGACGGGTCGCTGTTCGAGTCGGGGCCGGCCAGCGGCCCGGCCTTGTCGGCCGCATCGAACAACCCGGGCAGCCCTCCCGTGATCGTCGCGTCCGCGGCCAGCGGCCCGGAGGACCAGCCTGTCGCGCTCGACATCGACGTCAGTCACCCCGCCGAGATCGATCCCGCCGACGTCACGGTGAGGGTTTCCAGCCTGCCCGAAGGCGGCGCCTTGAGCGCGGGGATCCGGCAGCCCGACGGCAGCTGGCGATTGACCCTCGCGGATATCGCTGGCGTGCAGTTTGTTCCGGCGCCGGACTTCAGCGGCAGCCTGGCCCTGGAGATTGCTGCGACCGCGCGGGACCGGGTCGGCGGGAACGCGACCATCGCCTTCGCCAGCACCCGACTGCCGATCACCGTTGTCGGTGTCGCCGATCCGCCCCGGCTCGAGGTGTCGGGCGGCGCAGGCAAGGCAGGGGAGCCGATTCCCTTGGCGATCGACGCCGCTGCGACGGACCTCGACGGCTCCGAGTCCTTCACCGTCGAGCTGCGCGGCCTGCCGCCGGGCTGGCTGCTGTCGGCCGGCACGCTATCCGACGGCGGTATCTGGACGCTGACGCCGGCGGAGCTCGACGGCCTCACCGCGACGCCGCCGCCGGAGGCGCTCACCGATATCGAGATCGAGGTCCAGGCGGTAGCGGTCGAGGTGGATGGCGGGCGGGCGGTGACGACAGCGGGAGCGACGCTCTCGGTCGCGCCCAATCTGAGAAAACCGGACCTTCAGGTCGGCGAATCCGCCGGCGAGGAGGACATCCCCGTCGCCCTGGCGATCGGGATCGCCACCGAGGACGTGCGGGGGCCCGAAGGCGTACGGGTCACCCTGAGCGGCCTGCCCGAGGGGGCCGCGCTTTCCGCCGGCACCGCGGAGCAAGAGGGCATCTGGCGGCTCGGCGGCAATGAGCTCGAGGGCCTCACCTTGACCCCGCCGGCCCACTTCAGCGGGCGCTTCGAGCTTTCGGTCGAGGCCGACGTCGCCGGTATCGGGGAGACCGCGGTCTCGGCCATCTTGCCCGTCGTCGTAACGCCGCGCGCCGACCAGCCGACCCTCGCCGTCACGCCGGCCGAAGGCCTGGAAGACGAAGCGATCCCGCTCGCCATCGCCGCCGAAACCCCGGACGGTGACGGCTCGGAGACCCTGACGGTCGAGGTGGCCGGCCTGCCCCCGGGCGCGCGGCTGAGCCGCGGCGAGGAACGGGCCGACGGCGCCTGGAGCCTGCGGGCCGACCAGCTCGACGGTTTGACCGTCACGCCGCCACCCCACTTCAGCGGCGCCATGCCACTCTCCGTGCGGGCAACAGCCACCGAGCCCGACGGCGGATCGGCCGTCGCCGAAGCCGTCCTGACCGTCCAGGTGCGCGGGGTCGCCGACCCGCCGAGCCTTGCCGCCGGGAGCGTCAGCGGCGTGGCCGGCCAAGCAATTCCCCTTTCGATCTCGGCGCAATCGGGCGACCCGGACGGCTCTGAGAAGCTCTCCGTCGAGTTGGCCGGTCTGCCCGATGGGGCGACCCTGTCCCACGGGGAGCCGGGTCCCGGGGGAACCTGGCTGCTCGGCGCCGAGGAACTGGCGGCCCTCGTCTTGACCGCGGAACCGGGCACAAGCGGCCGCTTTACCCTGACCGTCACGCTCTACGCGGAGGAGGCCGAGGGTGACACCGCCACGGCGGTGGCGGAGACGACGCTGATCCTGCGCACCCTGAAAGACCTGGTGCTGGTCGAGGCTGCCGACGCGAGCGGCCTGGAAGACTCGGCCATTCCTCTCGAGATTTCCCTCGCGGGCGCCGAGGAAGCGGGTGGGCCCCTGTCGCTGCTGTTGAGCGGGCTGGCCGAGGGGGCGGCGCTATCGATCGGCGTCGAAGACGACGGGGCGCGCTGGCGCCTGGAGCCGGAGCAGCTCGAAGGACTGCAGCTGCTGCCGCCGTCGGATTTCAGCGGGACCATGGCCATCACGGTTGAGGCCGGTTTGGCGTTCGAGGAGGAGGCGGAGCGGCCCAGCGCGCTGATGACCGTGGACGTCGAGGCGGTCGCCGACGCGCCGGAGCTGTGGGTCTCCGAGGCGCGCGGCGAGGCCGGCACGGCGATCGCGCTGGCGATCTCCGCCTCCCTGAGCGACCTCGACGGCTCCGAACGCCTCTCGATCAGCGTAGAGGGCTTGCCCGAGGGCTTCGCGCTGAGCGCCGGCCGCCGCGCCGCCGACGGCAGCTGGCGGCTCGAGCCGGAAGATCTCGGCGCTCTCGCGCTCTTGCCGCCGGCCGACTACGGCGGCCGCATGGAGATCGATGTCGTGGCCCGCGCCGAAGAGTCGAACGACTCCTACGCGGAAACGGCGGCGACCTTGCCGGTGATCGTCGACGCCATCGCGGCCCCGGTGCCGGAAGCGGACCCCGCGGAAGCGGCAGCGCCGGTGGAGACGCGCGCCCAGCAAACGCGGGATGGTGAAGGCGAGGACCGCGTCCCGGCCCCCGCCTTGTCCGCACCCTCCGCCGAGACGCCGCCGGCGCCCGCCGCCCCGGCCAATGACTGGATCGCCCGCGGCGACCGACTGCTCGCCTTGGGAGATATCGCGGCCGCGCGGCTGTTCTATGAACTGGCCGTCCAGCAGGGCAACGCCAAGGCCGCCACCGCCATGGGGCGCACCTACGATCCCGCCTTCCTGAAAGAAAAGAAAGTGATCGGCGTTCCGGGCAATCCGGCCCTGGCCGCCGAATGGTACCGGCGCGCGGCCGAAGCGGGCGACCTCGAAGCGCAGAGCCTGCTGCAGAGCGATCGTAGCCAGCCCTGAGACGGCCGCCAGAATCGGATCTGGACTATTCGCGCTGACTCGCCTGCCAGAGCAGGAAGAGGCGGAACAGTTCTTCTTTCTCGCGCTCGCTGTCCAGGCGGTTCGCGATGCTCGGCGCCTGGGTGGCGACGAAGGACTCGAAGGCCGCCTTGATGTCGCCCGAGGCGGCCGCGGTCTCGAGGACGACCCAGTCTTCGGCCGGCTTGAACCGGATCCAGCCCGGGACCATCACGCCGGGTTTCACCTGCCGCCACTTTGCATGGCGGGTCTCCTCGCGAAATGCCGGCAGGTTGCTGAGGAAGGACTCGACGAAGCGGACGACCTTGCCATAGCGCGTGGTATCCGGCTTCCAGTTGTAGACGGCGAGCACCGTGCTCACGGCGAGCGTCTCGACCTGCTCGCCTTCCGCGATCAGGCCGGGATGGTCGGCGCCCGACAGGGTGGCCGCGCGATAGGTCTTGCGCAGGTCGTCGGTGAGCGGCAGCGCGAGCAGCTTGACGCCGTTGCGCGCGCCGAGGCCCTGGAAGAACGGCGCCGAGGGATCGGTCACGGCCAGCATGGCGGCGACCTCGCCGCTCTCTACCGCGGCGAGGGCGTGGCCGCCCGCCAGGGGCGACGCGACGATCGGCACACCGAGCGTCTCGAACAGGATCCGGGCCGTGATCGCGCTCTTGCCCGCCGGGGGGCCGACGGCGACCTGCCGCCCGGCGAGGTCCTGGACATCCGCGATAGCATCGCCGGCCACGAGATGCAGCGCCTCGTCGTAGAGGTGGGTGACGTAGTGCAGGCGGTTCGCGACGCCTTTCTGGGCGGCTTCCCGCTCGACCAGCGGCAGGGCGTCGGATTGGACCAGACCGAGGTCGATGCCGCGCAGGTAGAGAATGTCGTCGATGTTCTGCAGCGAACCCTTGCCGGCCACCGTCAGGACGCGCAGGTCGTCGCTGTCCAGCACCCAGGGGATTTCCGCCGCCATGGCGAGGTCCGTGTCGCCGGCTGGGCTGGCGACCAGCCCGACCGTGCCCTGGTTGATGCTGCGCCGAAGCGAGCGCTCGTCGTCGGCGGCGTGCGCAGGCGCGCCCATAACCAGGACCGCCGCCAAGAGAATCGAGACCCGACGCCGTATCATGACTACCTACCCAGTGTCAGCTGCCAAGGCCGATTGCGTCGGCGCCATTGTCCGGGTGTTCAGGAGCGTTCTTTCGTGCCGCCACGCGCGCTTCGCGGAAAGGGACAGACGGGCCGAATCGGTGCGGGGAAGATAGCAAATCGCACGTCGAGGGGCCACCGGCTTCCGTCCCGGTCCCGTCGTGACCCGCCGCGCCTTTGGCTTGGCCCGGGCCCCGGCCTACGACTAGGATGAGGCAGGTCTCGGGTTCGACCGGACCGCCAGTCGGGGGGCAGGCATGCAGGATTGCTTTCGCTTGAACGACCGGGTCGCCCTGGTGACCGGCGCGTCGCGGGGGCTGGGCTGGGCAATTGCCCGGGCCATGGCAGGCGCCGGCGCCGTGGTCGTGCTCAACGGCCGCGACCGAGGCGTGCTCGAAGACCGGGCCGCCGAGATCGCGCAGACGGGCGGCGCGGCCGCGGTCGCGGCCTTCGACGTCACCGACGAGGCTGCCGGCCGCGCGGCCGTGGACGAGATCGTCGAGTCCCACGGCCGGCTCGATGTTCTGGTCGCCAACGCGGGCATCCAGCATCGCGCGCCGCTCGAGGAGCACGCGGTCGAGGACTTCCGGCGGGTCGTCGAGACCAACCTGACCGCCTGCTACGCACTGGCGCGAGCCGCCGCCGAACCCATGCGCCGCCGGCAGAGCGGCCGCATCATCATGACCGCCTCGATCATGAGCAGCGTGGCGCGGCCGACCGTCCCCGGCTACGTGGCCGCCAAGGGCGGGCTCGCCGCTCTCGCGCGGGCGCTTGCCGTGGAACTGGGGCCGGATGGCATCACCTGCAACGCCATCGCGCCCGGCTTCATCGAGACGGAGATGACCGCGGTGCTGGCCGCCCAACCCGAATTCTCCGGCTGGGTCGCCGAGCGGACGCCGCTCGGCCGCTGGGGCCGGCCCGAGGAGATCGGCGCGCCGGCGGTGTTCCTGGCGTCGGAGGCCGGTTCTTACGTCAACGGTCATCTCCTGACCGTCGATGGCGGCATGACCATCAACGCCTGAACGAGAGAGAGAAACGGGGGGAGGAAGGCTATGAGGCCGAACAGGGTTAGGGAAATCTGGGCGCGCGGAGGCGCCGTCATCAACGGCTGGCTGGCGATCCCCAGCAGTCTCTCCGCCGAGACCATGGCGCACCAGGGCTGGGACTCGCTGACCGTCGACCAGCAGCATGGCATGGTCGATTTCCCCAACGCCCTTGCCATGCTGCAGGCGGTCTCGACCACCGAGACCGTGCCCATGACCCGCGTGCCCTGGCTCGATCCCGGCTACATCATGAAGATGCTGGACGCCGGCGCCTACGGCGTGATCTGCCCCATGATCAACAACCGTGAACAGGCCGAGACCCTGGTCGGCGCCTGCCGCTACGCCCCCGCCGGGTTCCGCAGCGTCGGCCCCGTGCGCGGCCTGATGTACGGCGGCCCGGACTACCTGGCCGAAGCCAACGACACGGTGCTGGCGATCGCCATGATCGAAACGCAGGAGGCCTTGGAGAACCTGGATGCGATCATGACCGTGCCAGGCCTGGACGGCATCTACATCGGCCCTTCCGATCTGGGTCTGTCGCTCGGCCGCGTCGCCAAGCCGGACCAGACCGACCCCGAGGTCGTCGCCGCGATCGAGGCGATCCTGGCCGCCGCCAAGCGGCACGGCGTCACCCCGGGCATTCACTGCGGCTCGCCGGCCTACGCCAAGAAGATGATCGACCTCGGCTTTCAGCTGGTCACGATTATGAGCGACAACCTGCTGATGGCGGCGGCCGCCAAAGGCGCGGTCACCGAGCTGCGGGCCGCGCTCGGGGACGGCCGATCGTGACCGGCGGGGCGCCAACGGCGGCCGAGCTCGAAGCCCTGCGGCGCTTCGACACGCCGACGATCTGCAACGGGCTCGAGCTTGTGCTGCCGGAATTCCGGACCAAGGGCTTCACCACCGAGCCCTTCTTCTGCGCCGACCCGGCTCTGCCGCCGATCGTCGGCTACGCCCGGACCGCGACGATCCGCGCGCTCGAGGCCTCGCCGCTCGACGCGGAGGCCCTGCGCGGGCAGCGCGCACGCTACTACGCCTATGTCGGCGAGGGGCCGGGCCCCACGGTCTGCGTGATCCAGGACCTGGACCCCAGACCCGGGCTCGGCGCCTTCTGGGGCGAGGTCAACTCAACCATCCACAAGGCGCTGGGCTCGCTCGGCGCGGTGACCAACGGCTCGTTCCGGGACTGGGGAGACCTCGCGCCCGGCTTCCAGATTCTCGGCGGCAAGGTCGGGCCCAGCCACGCTCACGTGCACCTGGTCGACTTCGGCGGCCGGGTCAACGTCTTCGGCATGACGGTCGACGACGGCGACCTGATCCACGCCGACCGGCACGGCGCGGTGGTCATCCCGCGCCGCGCGCTCGCGGAGCTGCCGGCCGCGATCGACCTGGTGGCGCGGCGCGAGAAGGTGATCCTCGACGCCTGCCGGACGCCCGGCTTCGATGCCGAGGTTCTGAGGCAGGCGCTGGCCGAGTCGGCCAAGGTCAAATAGGCGAAGGGAGGGCAAGGGCGTGCGAACGATCTGGGGACGGAACAACTCGATCAACGTCCAGAAGGTCATGTGGACCGTGGCCGAGCTCGGCCTCGACCACGAGCGGCGCGACGTCGGCGGCGCCTTTGGCGGCCTGGACACGGTGGAATACGGCGCGATGAATCCCAACCGGCGGATTCCCGTGCTCGACGACGGGGGTATGCTGGTCTGGGAATCCAATGCCGTGGTCCGCTACCTGGCCGCCAAGTACGACCCCGGCGAACTGTGGCCCGAAGAGCCGGGAGAACGCTCCCTCGCCGACCGCTGGATGGACTGGAAGATCACGACGATCCTGCCCGACATGCACCCGATCTTCCTCGGCCTGATCCGGACGCCGGAAGACCAACGCGACATGGCCTCGATCACCGCCGCGGCCGAGCGCCTGGGCAAGAGCTTCCTGCTGTTCGACCAGCATCTCGCCGACCGGCCCTACGTTGCCGGCGACGCCTTCACCATGGGCGACATCCCGATGGGCGCGGCCTGCTACCGCTACCACGCGCTGCCGATCGAACGCCCGGCGCTGCCCAATACGGCGGCCTGGTATGATAGGCTCCAGGGGCGCGCCGCCTTCCGGGAGCACGTCATGATCCCGCTGACCTGATCCGCTCAAGTCTCGGGAGTTTCAATCAGCGCGTCGATGCGGGCCTGGGTCAGCCCGGTGGACCGGGCCGCCTCGAGAATGCCGTTCCAGGTGTCGTCCGGCAGCGGGATCCCCTCGGCCAGCCTCTGGGCGCGGTTGCGCCGTTCCGGATCTCCGGGCACAAGCACCTCGCCGTTCGGCCCGGCCGGTCTCGCGCTCTTGAAGAACTCAACGTAGTGGCGCGCCTCCGCCGCGAAGCCGTGGTCGGAATCGAAGAACGCCGGCTCGAGGTAGATCGACAGCATGCCGTTGCACAGCGGCCGCGGTCCGGGTCCGGCGCAGCCCGAGCCGGTCAGGGCTCCGGCCAGCATCTCGCACATGAACGACAGACCCGATCCCTTGTGCTCGCCCATGGCGCGGATCGCGCCGCCGCCCTTGCGCGGATCGGGCACCGTCTCGCCCGGGCCGTAGCCGTAGAAGATCGTCGGATCGGTCGTCTGCTTACCGTCGTCGTCGATCAGGCTGCCCGGCGGCAGGGGCTTGCCGCCTTCCAGCGCGACCATGACCTTGCCCTCGGCCACCAGGGACGTGGCGAAGTCCAGAATCAGCGGATCCTCGTCTGGCACGGGAATGCCGATCGCCACAGGGTTGGTCGACATGCGTCGCTCGGCGCCGCCGAAGGGCGCGACCAGAAGGCTGCCCGAGACATTGACGAAGTGGATCGAGACCTGGCCCGCGGCCGCCGCCATCTCGGCCCAGTCGCCGATGCGCCCGAGATGGCCCGAGTGCCGGAGCGCGACGATCGCGACGCCCGCGCTTGCCGCCTTGTCGATGCCCAGCTGCACGGCGCGGGGCCCGATCGTCTGGCCGAAGCCGAAGTTGCCGTCGAGCACCGCCATGACGTCGTTCTCGGATACCACGGTCATCTCGCGGTTCGGCTTCACGCCGCCCGCCGCCATCCACTGGAGATAGCGCGGCACGCGGATCACGCCGTGGCTGTCGTGCCCGGTCAGGTTGGCGCCCACGAGATAGTTGGCGATGCGATCGGGTTCCTGCCCGTCGCAGCCCGCGGCCTGGAAGACCTCTCTGACCAGGGCGCGCAGAGGCGCGGCGTGAATCTGCAAGGTCGGCCCTCCCAGGTTTCTTCTTGCTGCGGTTGATCGCAACAATAAGCCGGGAATCGGCCGTGTCACGCCGGCTTTTCGCGGCGTTCCCGTTTCGAGACGAGGGGCTTTAGCCCGGCTTGCCGATCCTGCGCCCCGACTCCAGGTAGGCTTCGGCGAGCGCTTCGGGATCGAAGGGATGGTCGGCGATCATGGCCCGCATCTCCAGCCGGTGGAAGCGATTGAACAGCGCGTCCTGGCTGGCGTTCTGACGGCCGGGCAGCTCGGGCAGGGGCGCCACCGGCTCGAGCCCCAGGTCTTCGAGCAGCCGCCCGGCCCCGGATTCGCCCGCGATCTCTTCCAGGTCCACCCTGTGGAAGGTGAGGTTGGGCTGCCGGGCGAGCAGGCGCCGGTAGTAGGCCGCCCTAGCGCGCATCTCCATCACGTACCAGAGACAGGAACCGAACATGCCGTAGCGCAGCAGCGGCTGCGCGTCGACGATGTTGCGCGGGTAGCGCGGGTCGAGCGTGAACAGCCAGGTGAAGCCGGTGTTCGCGAAATCCATCCGGTTGGCGAAGCTCCAGACCAGGCTCTCCAGGTCCCGGTCCAGGACCACGACGTGGATCTCGGCCTCGCTCCCGAGGAAGGCCAGGTTCTCCAGCAGACCCGCCTTGGCGAGAAAGTGCGAGGTTTCGACGTAGGTTTCGGTCGCGCCGACCTTCAGTCCGGTCAGCTTTCGGCGCCAGAACTCGCGCACCGCCGGGACGTTGCCCGCGGCGTTGAACTGGGTGAAATGGGACGCGTCCGGCGTGATCCGGCCCAGGTCGCGGAATCCGGTCCGCTCGTGGTGGACCTCGGCGTCGAGGGCGCGGGAGTCCAGGAGCTTGGCGAGGTAGCTCGTGCCGGACCGCCCTGTGGTGAGCGTGAAGACGTAGCGCCGGCGGCGCGGCGCCTCTTCCTTGGCCGCGCTGCGGGTCCGGACGGCGTAGCTGCCTGCCTCGGGCATGGGCTCGAAGCCGGCGTCCTGGCCGACGTGGCAGCCGGCGCGCTGAACGGCGCGCTCCGGGAAAGGCCGGGACGACCTGCTCTCGAACCAGGAATCGTGCACCAGCACGCTCTTGCGCACCATCGGCCAGACCACTTCCCGCAGGAACTTCTGGTCGCAGTTGGCGTTCTTTGCGCTTCCCTCGAGGTAGCCCGGCAGGGCCGCGCGCAGGTCGGGCAGGATCCCGCCGACGCCGCCCCACATGCCGGCCAGGATAAGGTCGGTATGGGTGAAGTAGTCGCGAATCACGTGGAAGTGCCTGTCGCTCGCCAGCCAGTCCTCGACCGCGGCGCGCTCGCGCAGGCTGACCACGCTGTCGGCGTCGCGCACCAGGAAACGGGAGACGCCGGGATCGGAGGCGACCTCGAAGCGCCAGAACAGCCCTTCGTAGAGCAGGCCACCCTGGGCCATGCGGATCACGTCGGCGCCGTGGGCGAGGAGCCCGGCGATGACGTCCTCCGCCACGTCCGCGCCGCAGTAGAATCGGCAGCGCCATTCCGGGTAGATCACCCGCGCCAGGTCGGCGTTGCGCAGGGCGCCCTCCGTGTAGCGCGGATCGTCGCCCCAGAGGCTGAAGGCGATGATGTTGCGGTTCGGGGCCTTGGCGTCGAAGGGCGGCGGGGCCGAGTCCGGCATCTGGCAGAGGACCGACCGCTGCGCGGCCTCGGCGTCCTTCAGGCGAAGCGCGGCTTCGCCGTGTTTGCGGGCCGATGAGCGGTCGCCGAGCTGGCCGTGGATATGCGCCAGGGAATCGTGGGCCTCGGGGGTGTCCGGCTCCAGGTCGAGCGCCCGCTCGGCCCAGGGCAGGGCTTCCCGCGGACGGCCCATGCGCGAGAGCACGACGGCGATGTTCTTGATCGCGTCCAGGTCCTCGGGGAAGAGATCGTGGGTCCGCTGGGTCGCGGCCAGGGCCGCCGCCAGGTCTCCCTTGGAGAAGCAGAAGAGCGACAGGAGCTTGTGCTCGTCGATATTGGGCGAATCGGGGTGCTCATCGAGCAGCGACTGGATCTGCTCGATGGCGGCGTCGATTCGGCCCTCGGCGTAGAGCGCCTGGGAGGTGCGCCGGTTTTCGCTTCGTCTGGCGTCGGCCGTCATGGGCCAACTTCTAGGGCCCAATCTCTACAAAATGGTTAGTCTTTAGATTTGGAGCGGTCCAGGACCTTCCGGTTGACCACCATGGCCTGGTCCAGGCGGCCATCGAGGCCATCGAGCAGGTTCTGGACGGCGGTGACCGAGACCCGGCGATTGCACTCCTCCGTAAGGGCGGCGCTGTGCGGCGTGAAGATCACCGACTTCAGGTTCAGGAGCGGGCAGTCCGGCGACGGCGGCTCCTCGCGGGTCACATCGAGCGCGGCGCCGCGCAGATGACCCTCCGTCAGGGCCGCCGCCAGGGCCGGCTCGTCCAGCAGGGTGCCCCGGGCGGTGTTGATCAGGAAGGCGCCCGGCTTCATGGCTGCGAACTCGGCGGCGCCCAGCATGGCCCGCCTGTCCTCCCGCCCCGGCAGGTGCAGCGTGACGAAGTCCGCTTCCGGCAAGGCCTCCCTGAAGTCCGAGAAGTAACGGAAACCCTGCTGCTCCACGGCCGCGCGCGGGACGTGGGGATCGGCCACCAGCACTTCCATGTCGAAGGCCCGGCAGAACCTCGCCACCCGGGTGCCGATGCGCCCGAAGCCCACGATCAGCACCGTCTTGGCCCAAAGATCGGATTGGCCGCCGACCGTTCGGCTGGAATAGTCGCTGGCGCGCACCGCGCGGTCGAAGGCGGCGAAGTTCCTCGAGGCCGCGATCATCATGCCGATCGCGTGCTCGGCCACGGTGGTCGAGTTGGCCTCGCCGGTAATGGTCAGCGGGATGCCGCGATCGGTCAGGCTCGCCACGTCGACCGCATCGAAACCGACACCGAAGCGGGAGACCACCTTCAGGCGCCCGGCAAGGGCGATAGAGTCGGCACTCAGCGGCGTGAGGCGCAGAACGACGCCGTCGAGATCGGGCAGCCGCGCGTTCATCTCCTCGACGCTGCAGGCCTGGAGCATCTCGTACTCGGCGTCGTCCCGCGCGTCGATCAGGGCGCGGCCGGCCTGGTGGATCGGGCCGGCGAGCAGGATGCGGGATCTCCCGGAACCAGCCACGGCGTCAGCGCTCCGGCGCCGGGGGAACGTCCGGCGTGCCGAGAAAGAAGCGGTTCGCGGTCGGGCTGATCAGGATCTCGTTGACGCAGGCGCGGGCGGGCAGGCGTGCGACGTAGAGCACGGTCTCGGCGAGATCCTCAGGCTGCAGCATCTTGGTTCTCTCGTCCTGGCTGACGGGGACCGGCCGCTTGTCGAGGATAGGCGTGGCCACCTCCGCAGGGCAGATGGCGCAGGCCCGGATGCCGTGGCGGCATTCCTCCATGTTGAGGCTCGCGTTGAGCGCCAGGACGGCGTGCTTGCTGGCGCCGTAGGCGACCCCCGCGACATAGGAATTGTAGCGTCCGGCCCAGGAGGCGATGTTGACGATCAGCCCGTCGCCCCCTTGCCGCATGGCGGGGAGGACCGCGGCGATGGTGTAGTAGACGCCGTTCAGGTTGGTCTTGATCAGCCGGTCCCACTGGTCCAGGTCCGGGTTGTGCCAGTGACGCTCGCTCACGTTGACGCCGGCGTTGTTGACCAGGATGCCGACACTGCCCAATCGCTCATGGATCGCGCCGGCCGCGCGCCGCGCGGCCTCGCGGTCCGCCACGTCGAGCGGCACCGCGAGCGCCTTCCCGCCGGCGCGCTCGATCTCCGCGGCGGTGTCGGCGAGCACGGCTTCCCTGCGGCCCGAGAGCGCGACGGCGGCGCCTTCGCCCGCCAGGGCCACGGCCACGGCCCGCCCGATTCCGCTCCCCGCGCCCGTGACCCAGGCCACCTTTCCTGTCAGCTCCGTCATGGTGTTCCCGTTTCCAGTCTCGATGGTCAGGGCCGGAACACTAGCACGGGACCTCCCGGGCGGTACCCCGCCCGCAGCCCGGGCCGCCCGGGGTCTCTTGTGCCGCCGCGTGGGGCGCGGTAGAGAGCGGCACAGTCGGTCCACGACAGGAGGCGCGATTCGCAGTGGGATTCGGTAGCTTGAAAGTCCGTCCCCGCCGGTTGACGGCCACGACGCCGCTCCGCCGGCTTTGCGTTCTGGGGTCGGCGGCCCTGGTCTTGGCGGCCTGCGAGCAGGAGCAACCGGAGCCTTTCAACCCGGTTCGCGCGATCAAGACGATCACGGTATCCGAGCGGGCCTTGGGTCAGGAACGCAGGTTCCCCGGGGTCGTGGAGGCCGTCGACTCCTCGAGCTTGAGCTTCGAGGTCGCCGGCAACGTCAAGGAGCTCCGGTTCGAAGCCGGGGACCGCGTCAGTAAGGGCGATGTGCTGGCGGTCATGGACCGGCAGACCTTCGAGCTCAACGTCCGCTCCTCGGAGGCCTCGCTCGGGCGGTCGAAGGCCGACTTCGCCGAGAAGAAGACCGAGTTCGAACGCCAGGACGCGCTCTACAAGAAGGGCTGGGTCGCGCGCTCCGCCCAGGAACAGGCCCTGGCCGCCTTCGACAGCGCCCGCAACCAGGTCGAGTACGCCCGCTCGCAGCTCAATTTGGCCCGGCGCGATCTTCAGAAGACCGACTTGATCGCCCCCTTCGACGGCGTCGTGGCCGTCCGCCATATCGATCCCTTTGCCGAGGTGGGGCGGGGCGAGCCGATCTACGACGTCTACGCGGAAGGCTTGATGGAGGTGCGGATCAGCGTTCCCGAGTCGAGCATTCGGGATCTGCACCTCGGCTTGCAGGCGCGGCTCCGTTTCCCGACCTTGGAGAACGTCGTGGCGGAGGGTCGCGTCTCGGAGATCGGCACCTCCGCGGGTGTTGCGAACGCCTTTCCCGTCAAGGTCGCCGTAACCGAGGAATCGGTCAGCGTCCTGCCGGGCATGACGGCGGAAGTCAGCTTGCTGCTCGGCGGCGAGAGCGACAGCGACAGCTTCCTCGTCCCCATTTCGGCCATCGTTCCAGGCGAGCGGCCGCGCGAGGGCTACGTCTTCGTGTTCGACGCCGAGACCTCCCAGGTGAATCGCGTGGCGATCCGCGGCAGGGGTGTCAGCGACAACCGGATCGTCATTACCGAAGGGCTTTCCGCCGGCGATGTCATCGCCGTCGCCGGTGTCTCCTTTCTCGAGGACGGGCAAGAGGTGAAGCTCTTGGCGCCTTGAGATCCGGTGCGCTGCGCCCCACTGGCCATCGATCCTAATCCTGGGACCGGACCATGCCGAACCTGACCGCTTTCGCACTCGATACCTCCCGCCTGACGATCACCTGGATCCTGCTGATCGTCGTGGTCGGGATCTCCATGTTCGTAAGGTTTCCGCGCTTGGAGGATCCCTCGATCGTGATCCGCGAAGCGGTCATCGTCGCGCAGTTCCCCGGCATGGAGACGCCGCTGATGGAGGACCTGATCACGCGGAGGATCGAAGAGCAGATCAGGACCATGCCGGAGATCGACGAGATCACCTCGGACAGCAAGACCGGCGTGACCATCATCCACGCGATCCTGCGCGACGAGTACGACGATCTCGACGCCATCTTTAAGAAGCTGCGCAACAAGATGGACGATCTGCGCCCGCAGCTGCCGGACGGGACGCTCGGCCCCTTCGTCAACGACGAGTTCGGCCTGACCGCCGTGGCCACCATCGCGCTCTGGAGCGACGGCTTCTCAATGGCGGAAATGCGCCTGGTCGCCCGAGACGTGCGCGACCGGCTCTACGAACTCGACGGCATTCGCAAGGTGGAGCTCTACGGCGTCCAGGAGGAGCAGGTCTTCCTCCGCTTCTCCAACGCCAAGCTGGCGAGCTTCGGCATCTCCATGGCCGACGTGGTCGATACCCTGAGGCGCCAGAACGTCGTGCTGCCGGGCGGCAGCCTCGACGTCGACGACCTGGCCGTGATCATCAGGCCCTCGGGCAGCTTCCAGAGCGTCGAGGACATCGAGGATGTCCTCATCTCGATCCCGGATTCCGAGCAGGTCATACCCCTGATCGAGATCGTCTCGGTCGAGCGGACCTACATCGATCCACCGGAGAGCCTGGCCTATTTCAACGGCAGGCCGGCCATCGTCGTCAGCGTCGCCATCGTGCCCGGGGTCAACAGCGTCGAGTTCGGCGAGCGCCTGACCCGGAAGATCAGGGAGCTGGAAGCCGAACTGCCGATCGGCTACGTGCTCGACTACGCCACCTTCCAGCCCGACCTGGTCGAGAGCGCGGTGAACGGCGCGCTCTCCAACGTCTACCAGACGCTCGCTACCGTGCTGGTCGTCGTCATGCTGTTCCTCGGCGTTCGCAGCGGCCTGATCGTCGGCTCTTTCGTGCCGATCACCATGCTCTTCGGCCTGATCGTCATGGGGTTCATGGGGATCGAGCTGCAGCGGGTCTCGATCGTCTCGGCGATCGTGGCGCTCGGCATGCTGGTGGACAACGCGATCGTCGTCGCCGAGGACATCCGCGCCCGCCTGGAACGCGGGCAGGAGCGCATGAAGGCCTGTCTCGAATCGGGCCAGACGCTGGCCATCCCGCTTCTGACGTCGTCGCTGACGACGATCCTCGCCTTCACGCCCATGCTGCTGATCGACGGGCAAACCGGCGAGTACGCCTTCGCCCTGCCCATGGTCGTGATCATCCTGCTGCTCGCGTCCTGGCTGCTCTCGATGACCATGACGCCGGCCATGGCGGCCTGGTTCATGAAGGTCAAGGCCAAGGCGGACGACGCCGAGGACCCCTACGACACGGGCTTCTACCGGACCTACCGGGGTTTCCTGGAGCTGGCCCTGCGCAGGCGCTTCCTGGTTCTCATGGTGACGGCGGGCCTGGTCGGCATGGCCGGTTTCGCCGCCTCGTCCCTGGTGCGGGAATTCTTCGGGCCCAGCGACCGCAACCAGTTCCTCGTCTACCTCGATCTCACCGCCGGATCCCGGATCGAATCGACGGACGAGATGACGCGGGGAGTTACCGCCTGGCTGAACAACGAGGCGATCAACCCGGAGGTGACCTCGACGATCGCCTACGTCGGGACCGGCGGCCCGCGATTCTTCCTCTCGCTCTCCCCGGTCGATCCGGATCCCCACGTCGCCTTCGCCGTGGTCAACACCGAAAACGCGGAGCAGGTCCCGACGGTTATCCGGCGTCTGAACGAGCATCTGGCCGCCAACTACCCGGGCGTCAACGCGCGGCTCAAGCGGATGTGGCTGGGCTCGGCCGAGCCCGGTTACGTCGAGTTCCGGATCATCGGCCCGGACATCGATCACATCTACGAGAAGAGCGCCGAGGTGGTCCGGGCGCTCAACGACCTGCCCGGCCTCGACTACAGCCGGAACAACTGGGAGAACCGGATCCCGCAGATCGAGGTGCTGGTCGATCAGGTCCGCGCCCGGCGCGCCGAAGTCACCTCGGAGGAGATCTCGATCTCTTTGGGCGCCTTCATGGACGGGCAGGAGATTACCCAGTACCGGGAAGGGGACCTCGCCATCCCCATCGTCTTCCAGGCGATCCAGGAGGAGCGCAGCGTTCTGGGCGACCTGTGGAACGTCAACGTCTTCTCGGCCGAGCGCGGCGAGACGATCCCCCTGACCCAGGTGGCGGACATCAAAGGCAAATGGCAGTACAGCCGGATCGCGCGCCTGGATCAGGAGCGCACCGTGACGGTGGAGGCCCGGCACCAGAGCCTGAAGGCGCCGCAACTCGTGGCCGCCATAACCCCGGTCCTCGAGGGACTCGACCTCAAGCCGGGACACCGCTGGGAGATCGGCGGCGAACTCGAGGATGCGGCGGAGACCAACGAGAAGCTGTTCCGTTACATGCCGGCCTGCGTGCTCGGCATCGTCGTCCTGCTGATCTGGCAGTTCAATTCCTTCCGGCGGCCCCTGATCATCGTGCTGACCGTGCCCATGGCCTTCGCCGGCGCCCTGGTCGGCCTGTTGGTGCTGCGCGCGCCCTTCGACTTCTTCGGCATCCTGGGCCTGCTCAGCCTCGCCGGCGTCATCATCAACAACGGCATCGTGCTGATCGATCGGATCGACGGCCTCAGGGCCGAGGATCGCTCGGCGCACCAGGCCGTGGTGCAGGCGGCGGTCTCGCGCTTCCGGCCGATCCTCATGTCCGCGACCACGACCATGCTCGGCGTGCTGCCGCTGATCATCCTGGTCGACCCGCTGTTCTACTCCATGGCCTGCGTGATCGCCTTCGGTCTCGGTCTCGGCACGGTCCTGACCCTCGTCGTGGTGCCGGTGCTCTACGCCACCTTCTTCCGGGTCAAGGAGGAAGCCGTCTGATCTCCCGGCGCTCCGCCGGCGGTTTCCAGCCTGCCCCTGAAAGGCCTATGCTGGCGGGCAAAGCCTGGTACGCCATAGGAAAAGGGGGGCGGTGATGAACGAGCTGTGCGATCTCGAGGCGGTGGAACTGCGCCGGCTTATCGGGACCAAGGAGGTTTCGCCGCGCGAGCTGCTGGCCTCTTGCCGCACCCGGACCGAGGCGGTCAACCCGGCGGTCAACGCCATGGTCGCGACTTGCTGGGAGCGCGCCGAGGCAGAGGCCGCGGCGGCCGAGAAGGCCGTCCTCGCCGGCGACGCGCTCGGCCCGCTGCACGGGCTGCCGCTCGGGGTCAAGGACCTCAACGTGACCGAGGGGGTCAGGACCACCCAGGGCTCCCTCCTGCACAAGGACGACGTGCCCGATGCCGACGAGCGCATGGTGGCCGCGGTCCGCGCTGCGGGCGCGATCGTCGTCGGCAAGACCAACACGCCCGAGTTTGGCGCCGGCGCCAACACCAAGAATCGGGTTTACGGCGCGACCGGCAACCCCTTCGATCCGGAGCTGACCTGCGGCGGATCCTCGGGCGGGGCCGCGGTCGCGCTGGCGGCCGGCATGGTGCCGCTCGCGACCGGGTCGGACTTCGGCGGCAGCCTGCGCACGCCGGCCGGCTTCTGCGGCGTCGTCGGCTTCCGGCCCACACCCGGCGTCGTGTCGGACGAGGGCCGCGGCGTCGGCCTCTCGCCCTTTCCGGTCGAGGGCCCCATGGGGCGGAGCGTCGCGGACGCCGCCCTGCTGCTCTCGGCCCAGGCGGCCGAGGATCCGCGCGATCCCTTCGCCCGCGGGCTGGACGCCTCAGGCCTCCGCGCTCTGGCGCCGATCGATCTCGCCGGCCTCACGGTAGCGGTCTCCGAGGATCTCGGCTGCGCCCCGCTCGACGACGGGATCCGCGGTGTCTTTCGCGAGCGGATCGGTCAGCTGAGCGGCCTCTTCGCGTCTTGCGGGGACCGGGACCCGGACCTGGGGCCGGTGCACGAGGTCTTCGAGGTCCTGCGCGGGGTCAACTTCATCGCCGCCCACAAGGAGCGGCTGGAGAAGCACCGCGACCTGCTGGGGCCCAACGTGATCGACAACACGGAGCGGGCGCTGAAGTACGGGGTAAGCGACGTCGCCTGGGCCCACGCCGAGCAGACCCAGATCTACCGCCGCATGCTGGCTTTCTTCGAGGACGTGGACGTCCTGATCTGCCCGGCCTGCTCGGTTTCGCCCTTCCCCCACGCGCAGCTCAGCGTCACCGAGATCAACGGCAAGCGCATGGACACCTACATGCGCTGGCTGGCGATCACCTACGGGCTCACCATGACGACCCATCCGGTCGCGGCGATCCCCTGCGGCCGCGACCCCAAGGGGCTGCCCTTCGGGATCCAGCTGGTCGGCCGCTTCGGCGAGGACGCCAAGCTGCTGCAGATCGCCCATGCCCTGGAGCGCTTCATGGCGGGCCGCCCGGATCTGGCCCGTCCGCTGCCGGACTTGGCGCGGCTTCAGGCCTGAGCGGGGATGGCGGCTCTTTCTTAGGCCGAAAGCGTTTCCGTTCCGGCCTCGCCGCGCAGACGCGGCGCCTCGCGCTTGAACAGGCGGGCCAGCTCGTCCATCACGGCGCGCACCGAGGGGACCCGGCGCAGGTCGTGGTGGACGATCATGTGCTGGACGCTGCTGACTTCGCCGAGCGGCGGCGACAGGCGGACCAGCCCGCTGTCGGCGTCGGCCGCGAAGCAGGGCAGGATGCCGAGGCCGACTCCCTTGCGCACGGCCTCGTAGAGCACGATGCCGTTGTTGACCCGGACCATGGGCCGGCGGTCGCCGACCCGATCGAGCAGCCATTTCTGGCCGGCGAAGTAGTTGTGCTCCTCGTCGGTGCTGACCCAGGCGCAGTCCCGGTAGCGGGCCTCGCCCAGGGCGGCGGGGTTCGCCGCGACGTAGTCGCGCGCGCCGTAGATCGCGTAGGCGATCTCGCCCAGCCGCCGGGCGATCAGTCCGGGCGCGTCGGGCAGGCACTCGCGCAGGCTGAGATCGGCTTCCCGGCGGGACAGGTTTGCCGAGATGTGCGCGACCGCCAGCTCGATCTCGATCTCCGGCAGGTTTCGGCGCAGGGTGGCGAGGTGGTCGAGCAGAAACTGAGCCATGACCTCGTAGATCGAGAGGCGCACCGTGCCGCGCACGCCGTCGGCCAGGGCCGCCTGGCGCCGGTCGAGGGCGAGCGCCGCGCGCTCCATCTCCTCGGCCAGGGGCAGCAGTTCGGTGCCCGCCGAGGTCGGCGCGAAGCCCTCGGGCAGGCGGTCGAACAGCCGCGCGCCCAGGGAATCCTCCAAGGCCTTGAGGCGCCGCCCGACGGTCGGCTGGCTGATCCTGAGGGCGCGCGCGGCGGCCGAGAGGCTGCCGTTTCGGGCCACGGAGAGAAAGATTCTGAGATCGTCCCAGTTCATCGACATGGCGGGGCGCCCGCTGTCACTGTTCAAATTTGTTTGGACACTATGCAAATTTAGAAAGTGCGCAACAAAAACATTTGGTCAATATGGGACCTGTCACCGGCTCCCGCAGACTGTGCACGAGGAAGGACGGCATGTTTTTCGACAGAAGGCTCTGGGTATTTACCGAGGGTGTGCGGGGCCGTATCGCCGCCGCCGTCCTGGTCGGGCTGATCTCGTCCCTGATCGGCGTCGCTCGGCTCGCCTTGCTGGGCTGGCTGCTCGGCCTGGTGCTGTTGGGCGCGAGTCTGGAACGGCTGCTGCCCGCCGCGGGCGCGGTGGCGCTGGTCATCGCGCTCAGGGGCCTGACCGAGTACTGGCGGGTCATGATCGCCCACGAGACCGCGGCGCGGGTCCAGCTGCACCTGCGCGGCCTGCTCTATGACCAGGTGGTCGCGCTGGGTCCCGCCTACTTCGGCCTGACGAGGACCGGCGAGGTCATCGTGTCCCTGATCGACGGCGTGGAGCAGCTCGAAGTCTATTTCGGCCAGTACCTGCCGCAGTTCTTTGTCGCCGCGCTGACGCCGATCGCGATCTTCCTCTGCGTCGCCTGGCTCGACCTGCCGGTCGCCGCCGTGCTCTTGGCCGCGTCCCTCTTCACCCTGGTCGCGCCCGCCGCCTTCCACAGCTGGGATACCCGGCGGTCCATGGCACGCGCCAAGGCCTACGGCGACTTCGCCGCCGAGTTCCTCGACTCGATCCAGGGGCTGGCGACCCTCAAGGCTTTCGGGCGCAGCGGCGAGCGCACGAAGCTGCTGCGCGAGAAGGCCGACGCGCTGTTTCGCAGCACCATGTGGGTGCTGGCCACCAACTCGCTCTCGCGCGGCATCACCGACACGGGAATCGCGGTCGGTGCGGCGGCCGGTCTGGCCCTGGGCGCCTATCGTGTCGCCGAGGGCGCGATCAGCCTGGAGATCCTGCTGGTCATCCTGATGCTCGGGGTCGAGGTCTTCCGGCCGCTGCGCGATCTCCGGTCGCTGCTGCACGACGGGATGCTGGCGCAATCGGCGGCGGCCAAGGTGCTCGGCCTGCTCGACGCCCGGCCGCTGGTCGAGGAGCAGAGGCAAGGCGCGGGAAGCGACGCGTCCCTGCAGCCGACGATCGCCTTCGAGGGCGTGGCGTTCAGCTATCCCGAGGGTCGAGGCGAGACGCACAGCGGGCTGAACTTCTCGGTCGCCGCCGGCGAGCGGGTCGGCATCGTCGGACCCAGCGGGTCGGGCAAGTCCTCGATCGTCCGGCTGCTGCTCCGCACCTACGATCCCCAGGGCGGCGCGGTCAGGCTGGGCGGCCGCGACTTGCGCGATCTGCCCCTCGCCGCGCTGCGCCGGCAGATGGCCGTGGTCAATCAGGACACCACGCTGTTCCACGGCACGGTCGAGGACAACCTGCGCCTGGGCAAGCCGGAGGCGACCCAGAAAGAGCTCGAAGCCGCCGCCGAGGCCGCGAACGCTCACCTCTTCATTCGGGATCTGCCCCAGGGCTATCAGACCGTGGTCGGCGAGCGCGGGATCCGCCTGTCCGGCGGCCAGCGCCAGCGCATCGCGATCGCCCGGGCGATCCTGCGCGACGCCCCGATCCTGATTCTCGACGAGGCGCTTTCCGCCGTCGACGCCGAGAACGAGGCGGTCATCCAGCAGGCTCTCGACCGCCTGATGCAGGGCCGAACGACCCTGATCCTGGCGCATCGGCTCTCGAGCGTGATCGACGCCGACCGGATCCTGGTGCTGGATCACGGACAGGTGGTCGAGGAAGGTCCGCACCAAGAGCTGATGGCCAGGCGCGGTACCTACTTCCGCCTGATGGCCGAACAGGCGGGAGAGGGTGAGACCGGCAGGACGATCGAGCTGCCGGCGCGCGGCCAGCCGCTGCTCGATGCCGAGGAAGAGGGTCCGGGAGTAGAGGCCCCCGAAGAGCCGGCGGACGCGATCCTCCAGGCGCGCGGCCTCGGCTGGATGGACGCGGGCCGCCAGCTGCTCGCCTTCGTCGCGCCGTGGAAAGGGCGGCTTACCATGACCTTCTTCTTCGGCGTCGCGCGGGTCGTCGCCTTCATCGGCGTCGGTGTCTGCTCGGCCCTGGCGGTCGCGGCGGTTAGGCACGGCGAGCCCTTCGAGCCCTGGCTGATCGCCCTCGCGATCCTGGCGCCGGCGGCGGGGCTGATGCACTGGCTCGAATCCTGGATCGCCCACGACATGGCGTTCCGGCTGCTGACCGACATGCGCATCGACCTGTTCCGCAAGCTGGACCGCCTCGCCCCAGCCTATCTGGTGCGGCGCCGCAGCGGCGACCTGGTCTCCATGGCGACCCAGGACGTCGAGATGGTGGAGTACTTCTTCGCCCACACCATCGCCCCGACCTTCGTGGCGGTGCTGGTCCCGGCCGCCGTGGTCATGACGCTCTTCGCCTTCGACTGGAGCCTGGCCGCCGCCCTGCTGCCGTTCCTGCTGGTCGTGGCGGCCAGTCCCTTCTTCCTGCGCGACCGAATCGACAACCTCGCCTCGCGGGTGCGCGAGGCCCTGGGCGCGCTCAACGCTCACGCCGTGGACAGCGTGCAGGGTCTGAGCGAGATTCTCGCCTTCCAGCAGGAGTCTGCGCGCAAGGCCGCCTTTCTCGATCTGGTGCGGCGCCATCACCGGGTGCGCCTGCCGTTCTTCCGCGACCTCACGGCCCAAACCGCCCTCCTCGAGGTCATGACCGGGCTGGGCGGACTCGCTGTGGTGGTTGCCGGCGGCCGCCTGGTGGAGACCGGCGGGCTGGATGGCGCCTTCCTGCCGCTGCTCACCCTTATGGCGATGGCCGCCTTCCTGCCAATCTCGGAGATTGCCGACGTCAGCCGCCAACTGGCGGACACCCTGGGGGCGACCCGGCGCCTGCACGCCGTGCACAGCGAAGTGGCGCCGGTCACCGACGGTCCGCTGGACGCTGGTGGCGAAGGAGGCGCCGGAACCGAGGTGGTCTTCGAGGACGTGACCTTCGGTTATCCCGGTGTCGACCGGCCGGCCTTGCGCGACGTGAACCTCACGGTGCCGGCCGGGGCCACCGTCGCCCTGGTCGGCCCCTCGGGCGCAGGCAAGACCACCATGGCCCATCTGCTACTGCGCTTCTGGGATCCCCAGGAAGGACGGGTGCGGCTCGACGGACATGCCTTAACCGACTACCGGCTGGACGTGCTCCGAAGCCAGGTCGCCCTGGTCGCCCAGGACACCTACCTATTCAACGATACGCTGCGCGCCAACGTCCTGCTTGCCAGGCCGGAGGCCGGCGAAGAGGAGCTAAGGTCTGCTCTACGCCGGGCCGCTCTGGAGGATTTCGTCGACTCCCTGCCGCTCGGCCTGGAAACGCGCGTCGGCGAGCGCGGCATGACGCTATCGGGCGGTCAGCGCCAGCGGGTCGCCATCGCCCGGGCCTTCCTGCGCGACGCCCCCGTCCTGGTGCTGGACGAGGCGACCTCCCACCTCGACGCCTTGAGCGAGCGACTGGTCCATGCCGCCTTGGGCGACTTGATGACGGGCCGCACGACGATCGTCATTGCGCACCGTCTCTCGACAGTCCGCAAGGCCGACAAGATCGTCGTGCTGGATCGGGGCCGGATCGTCGAGGAGGGCGGTCACGACGAGCTTCTGGCCCGCGGCGGTCTCTATGCTCATCTCGTCGGGCGGCAGGTTGCCGCGTCGACCGCCCTCGCCGTGTAGCCTGGCGCCGCGCCGCCTCAGCCGGCACCGAGTTTCTCTGCCAGTGTCCCTGTTTCAAAGTTCGAGGGATCGAGTTTTCGAATGAAAGGGACAATAGCTCTACGGTCCTGGTGTGGTGCAGCGTCCGACACTCGGCACGTTTATCGTGCAGAGTGTCGGAACCGTCACACCAGGGCGAAGTCCCAGTAGACCGCCTCGATCTTGTGGCCGTCGAGGTCGCGCAGGAAGCA
>JASJEC010000057.1 GCA_030064845.1 Kiloniellales bacterium | reverse complement strand
CGACGAAAACGCGTTGGCAGGCATGATCAGCATTCGGGATCTCATCGAGATCCGCATCGCCGACCTCGAACAGGAAATCGAGGACCTGAAGACGCAAGAATTGGAGCGGCAGTAGCCGATTGCGCCTTATCGCGACCGCTTCGTCGAGCGCATGGACGATGGCGCCTAAATTGATCCAATCGTTTTCAAGTTGATTCATCTGCTTCCAAGACTCGAATCATTGTTCAGGACACAGGAAACTCGAATTTCCTGGTGTGCGATTCACCCCTAGTGTCCCGATTCCGAAGTTCGAGCGATCGAACTTCGAGATCAAAGGGACACTATCCCTATGATTCTAGTGTGATTCAGTTTCCGAAGTTCGACACGAGAAACGTGCCGAACTTCGGAACCATCACAATAGTTTCTTTGCCGGGACGGTAATGACTGGATAGGGTCAGAATCGGGCGTCGCTCGTCTTGCCCCGCTGCTTCCGGTGCTGGACGTAGAGCCGACCTTGAGGTCCTGGCAGCAAACCTGACTGCCTCAAGACCCAGCCCGGGAACCTCGCCGCGCGCAACCGCCGCGGCTGGCCCAGGGTCTCAGCAGACGGGACGCCAGAACCGCATGTTCAAGGCCCGGCTCACCTGCGTTGCCGACTTTCCTAGATCACCTCGGAGATCATCTCGATCGCGCCGCAGGGGCATTCCTGGGCACAGATGCCGCAGCCCTTGCAGTAGTCCAGGTTGAAGCGGAAGCGGTTGCCGGGGCCGAGCTTGATGACCGCGTTGTCCGGGCAGATCCCGTAGCAGTTGTCGCACTCGAAGCAGTTGCCGCAGGAAAGGCAGCGCCTGGCCTCGAACAGCGCGTTCTCCTCGGTCAGCCCCTGCTGCACCTCCTCGAAGCCCGATTGCCGGCGCAGCGGCGAGAGCTGATCCTGCACCTGCCGCGGCGCGTCGTCGTAGTACCAGGTGTTGAGGTGCTCGAAGGTCGCGATCTCGTGCTTCGGCGGCTTCTCGTAGCGCTCGCCCCGGAGCCAGCCGTCGATGTGGCGCGCCGCCTTCTTGCCGTGCCCGATCGCGACCGTCACCGTCCGTTCGGCCGGCACCATGTCGCCGCCGGCGAAGAGCCCCGCGCGTCCGGTCATCATCTGGTCGTCGACCTGGACCACCCCGTCACGGGCGATCTCGACGCCGGGGACGCGCTGCAGGAACTCCGTGTCGACGTCCTGCCCGAGGGCGAGAATCAGGGTGTCGGCCTCCAGGGTCTCGAACTCGCCGGTCGGCTGCGGCCGGCCGTTCTCGTCGATGGTCATCTTCTCGACGGTGAAGGTGGTCTCGTCGATCTGCTTGATGGTCCGCAGCCAATGGATCATCACGCCTTCGTCCTCGGCCTCGGTGGCCTCGAAGTCGTGCGCCGGCATCTCCTTGCGCGAGCGGCGGTAGACGATCATGGCCTCGTCGACGCCCATGCGCTTGGCGGTGCGCGCCACGTCCATCGCCGTGTTGCCGCCGCCGTAGACGATCACGCGGCGTCCGAGCCGGGGCGGCTCGCCGCCGGTCTCCATCTCGCGCAGGACCGATACCGCGTCGAGGATCTTGCCGGCGGCGTGCGCCGGGATCGCGGTGCGCTTGGCGAGATGGGCGCCGACCGCGACGAAGACCGCGTCGAAGCCCTCCCCGGTGAAGGCCGCCTCGATGTCGTCGACCTTGGTGTTCAGCTCCAGCTCGACGCCCATCTCGACGATGCGCGCGATCTCAGCGTCGAGCACATCGCGCGGCAGGCGGTACTTGGGAATGCCGAAACGCATCATGCCGCCGGCCATGGGCCCCGCCTCGCGGATCGTCACCTTGTGGCCGAGCCGGGTGAGGTGATAGGCCGCCGAGAGCCCGCTCGGGCCGGCGCCGACGACCAGCACCCGCTTGCCGCCCGGCGCGGCCTCGAAGGCCGGGGCGAGCTTATGCTTGATGGCGTAGTCGCCGAGGAAGCGCTCGACGGCGTGGATGCTGACCGACTCGTCGAGGCGGCCGCGGTTGCAGCTGTCCTCGCAGGGGTGGTAGCAGACGCGGCCCATGACCCCGGGCAGGGGATTGTCCTCGATCAGCTTCTGCCAGGCCGCCGCGTAGTCGCCGCCTTCGGCGTGGTAGAGCCACTGCTGGATGTTCTCGCCCGCCGGACAGGCGTTGTTGCAGGGCGGCAGCCGATCCAGGTAGTTGGGCCGCATGGAGCGCCAGCTGCCGGTCTGGTTCGCCAGGCTGGTGCCGGGGTCGAGCGAGATCGCGAAGGGGAGATCCTTGCCGGTCATGGCCGCGCCTCCGCCGCCAGCAGGCCGTACTTCTCGATGTTGGCGTCGGCCATGCGCTGGATCGCACCGATCCGCTCGCTGTCCTCGGCGCCCTTCTTGAACAGGTGGGCGAAGCGCCGCTGCAGGCGCAGGTAGTCTTCGACCGGCACCCGGCGGCGGATCTTGGTGGCGGCGACCAGGGCGCCGTGCTCGGCCTCGATCAGCGGGAAGAGCCCGCTCTCGACCGCCATGCGCGCGACCCGGATCGTGTCCTCCGCGGCCGAGCCCCAGCCCAGGGGACAGGGCACCATGATGTGGATGTAGCGCGCGCCTCGGATCGCGGTCGCCTTGGTCACCTTGCGCTCCAGGTCGTGGAGGTCGGCCACGCTCGCCGTGGCCACGTAGGGGATCCTGTGGGCCATGGCGATCTCGGGCAGGTTCTTGCCGGTGCCGAACACGTTGCCCGGCGCGTCGCCCAGGGCGGGCGTCGTCGCGGTCCGCGCGGTCGGCGGCGTCGCCGAGGAGCGCTGCACGCCGGTGTTCATGTAGGCCTCGTTGTCGTAGCAGATGTACAGCACGTCGTCGTTCCGCTCGAACATGCCCGAGAGGCAGCCGAACCCGATGTCGACCGTCCCGCCGTCGCCGCCCTGGGCGACCACCTTGACGTCGTGCAGGCCGCGCCGCCTGAGCCCGGCGGCGACGCCCGAGGCGACCGCGGGCGCGTTGCCGAACAGCGAGTGGAGCCAGGGGATCTGCCACGAGGTCTCCGGGTAGGGCGTGGTGAAGACCTCCAGGCAGCCGGTCGCGTTGACCGCGACCAGGTTGCCCCCGGCCGCGCGCATGGCCGCGTCGAGGGCGTAGCGGGCGCCCAGCGCCTCGCCGCAGCCCTGGCAGGCGCGGTGGCCCGAGGTGATGGCGTTGGACCGCTCCATCGAGGCCTGGACGCTCCGGCCGTCCTCGTCCATCAGGCGGTTGCCGACCGTGTGGGTGCCGGTCTGGTAGAACTTGACCTTCTGGATCGCGCTTTCCTCGGTCATGGCTCGGCCTCCTTCTCCTACGAGACCCGACGCACGAGGCCGGGGTTGAGCGCCTTCAGCAGATTCTCGGCGATGGGGCCCGATTGGCGCGTTTCCCGGGCGCGGTCCAGCTGCTGGTGCACGACCTCCCAGTTGAGGTCGAGGAAGGTGAGGTCTTCCAGATTGTCCTCGGCGGCGCGGTCGAAGACCCCGGCCAGGGACTTGCGGGTGATCGGCCTGCCGCCGAGCCCGGCGATGACGGTATAAACCGGCAGGGGATGGCCGCGCAGGGCCATGCGCACGTTCGAGGCGACGACGCCGCCCAAGCCGGGCGCGAGGCTCTTCTCGACGCAGACCACCCGCTTCGCGCCCTCCAGGGCATCGCTGAGCGCCGCCAGGGGAAACGGCCGGAACGAGCAGATGCTGATGCTGCCGATCGCGACCCCGTCGGCGCGCTGCCGGTCGACCACCTCCTTGATCGTGCCGTTGACCGACCCGAGGGCGACGACGACGGTCTCCGCGTCCTCCAGGCGGTAGCCCCGGATCAGGCCGCCGGACGCGCGCCCGAAGACCTTGGCGAACTCGGCGGCGATCGGCGGGATGCGCTCGAGCGCTTCCATCTGCTTCTGATGGGCGAGATAGCGGACCTCGGAGAAGGCCTCGGGCCCGACCATGGCCCCGATTGAATAGGGGTTGGCCGGGTCGAGCTCCTGCACCGGTTCGAAGGGCGGCAGGAAGGCGTCGACCTGCTCCTGGGTCGGGATGTCGATCCGCTCGAAGGCGTGGGTCAGGATGAAGCCGTCCATGCAGACCATGACCGGGCAGGACAGCTGCTCGGCGATCCGGAAGGCCTGGATATGCAGGTCGGCGGCCTCCTGGTTGGTCTCGGCGTGGAGCTGGATCCAGCCCGCGTCCTTCAGGGCCATGCTGTCGGTGTGGTCGTTCCAGATGTTGATCGGCGCGCCGATCGCCCGGTTGCCCACGGTCATGACGATGGGCAGACCCAGGCCGGCCACGTTATAGACCGCCTCCGCCATGAACAGCAGCCCCTGGCTGGCCGTCGCCGTGTAGGCGCGGGCGCCGACCGCCGAAGCGCCGATGGCGACCGACAGGGCGGCGAACTCGGACTCCACGTTGATGAACTCGCAGTTCTCCAGCGTGCCGTCCTTCACCATGGCGCCGATGCCCTCGACAATATGGGTCTGGGGCGTGATGGGATAGGCGCAGACGACCTGCGGCCGGCTGAGCGCGACCGCCTCGGCCACCCCGCGCGAGCCTTCGATCTGTTTCAGCATGGTTTCGCTCCCTCAGGCTGCCAGGGCGATGTCGTAGGCTTCGCGCGCCGCCGCCACGTTGGCGTCGCCGACCGGGCCGGGAAACCGCTCGCGGATCGCATCGGCCACCGAGTCGAAGGAGATGACCTTGGTGATCGCCGCGAAGCCGCCGAGCAGGGCCGCGTTCGGCAGGGGGCGCCCGACGTGCTTGACCGCCAGCTCGGTCGCCCCGACGTCGCAGACGTGATGCGGCGGAAAGCGCTTCGCGAGATCGGCGATCCCCAGCTCCTCGAAGCTGCGGGTCGAGTTGATAAGGATGTAGCCCTCGGGGTTCAGCCCGGAGAAGAGATCGATCGAGTGCAGCAGGGTCGGGTCCTGGATGATCAGGGCGTCGGGCTCCAGGATCGGCTCGCGCAGCCGGATCTCCTGGTCGTCGATGCGGCAGAAGGAAACGACCGGCGCGCCCATCCGTTCCGAGCCGAAGCTGGGAAAGGCCTGGGCGTGCTTTCCCTCGTCGAAAGCCGCGACCGAAAGCAACTCGGCCGCCGTGACAACCCCCTGCCCCCCGCGGCCATGCAGGCGAATCTCGAACATGATTGCAGCCTCCCAGAACCGGATCTTTGCCTGGCCCTCGCCGGCCTAGCATTGATCCGTGTCAAGGCGGCGGAATGGATGTTGATAGGGCGCCGAAGCTAACTGGCACCGGTCTCCCCGTTACCGGTGTGACTTAGTCACTGATATCAGGCGCCGCCTCCTCCACTTTGCCCCCGGTTTGAAACCCGCGGCAGAGAGGAGACGCGAGCGTGCGCCGATCCCTGGCAGTTCTCGCCATCGTGACGAGCCTATTCCCGCCTTGCGCCGCAACCGCGGCCGAGGCCCCCTCGGACCCGCGCAAGCAGACGCCCTGGGGGCTCTACCTCAGCGCCCGGGAAGCTTACGACCTCAAGAGGCGGCTCGGGGACGGGGCGCTCTTCATCGACGTGCGCGAACCGGTCGAGATCATGTTCACGGGCTTCACGGACGTCGTCGACGTCAACATCCCCTTCTGGCTGGTCAACCCGGCCGAGTGGAACGCCAAGAAGTCGGTCCTGGCGATGGAGCCGAACCCGGACTTCGCCGCCCAGGTCCAGGCGGCGCTCGAAGCCCGAAACATGAGCCGGGACGCGCCGGTCATGGTGATGTGCCGGTCCGGCGGCACACGCGGCGCGCCCTCGGCGAACGCGCTGCAGAGCCTCGGTCTCGAGAGGGTCTACGTCGTGGTCGACGGCTTCGAGGGACCGGCCAACAAGGCGGACCCGAACGGGCCGCTTCGCAACCTCAGCGGCTGGAAGAACAGCGGCCTGCCCTGGGGCTACACGCTGAACCCGGAAAAGATCCACCTGCGCCGGCAATGAGGCGCCGCACCCCCGCTCCGGCCCCACGGCCGGGCACCAGCAAGAAGGAGTAACCGAAATGCGCTTTTCCCTCGCCGCCAGAGCCGCCCTCGCCGCCCTGGCCCTGATGGTCGCCGGGCCCGCCTTTGCGGACGGCAACAGCCGCCTGGTGACCATCGTCGCCACCGATCAGCCGCAGACGCAGCTGATGGCCATGGTCCTGACCATGCAGTCGCTCAAGCAGGGCGCGAACGCCCACATCCTGCTGTGCGGGCCGGGCGGCGACCTCGCCCTCAAGGACGCGCCGGCCAGCGCGACGGCGGCCCAGAAGCCCAAGGGCATGAGTCCCCAGGGCCTCATGCAGAAAATCATGCAGGCCGGCGCCTCGGTCGAGGTCTGCGCGATCTATCTGCCCAACAAGGGCGTGCCCTCGACGGCCTTGATCGAAGGGGTTGGCGTCGCCAAGCCCCCGGCCATGGCGTCGCGGCTGCTGGCCGAGAACGTCAGGCTCTTGACGTTCTGATACCGCTCGCCTCGGGGTCGTCGGCTGAAGCCTCGCGCAGGCCGCGCGGGGACCGTGAGACCGGCGACGGCCGGAGCAAAAGAAAAACGGGTCCAGAGCACATCCCGATTGAATGGACTCGCCCGGGGCGATCCATTCAATCGCGTAAATCTGCTCTAACTTTAGGATGTAGAGCGGATTCACATGTTTGGACGGAACCATGAGTGGTTCCGACCAAACACGATCCGCTCTAGCGTTCAGCCGCGCTGCCATTCGGCAGCGCGGCTGGTCTCGACTCTGCACGGACGCCGGAAGATCCGAGAGTAAAGACTAAACCGACGAACAGGCGATTAGATTGGATAGGAGAGTCCTAACCAGAAGCGGACCGACAATGAAATGCCTCCAACTGCGAAGCCGCGGGCCATATGTGAGTTCCGACAGCAGCCGTTATCAAAGGAGCAGGATCAGAAGTTGTTCGGATTACCTATGACAATGGTGCCCGTACCATCCTTCTTGCCATCGGCGATCCAGGTCACGTCTTCACCTTCGATCTCGACTGACCAGCAGTATTCGGGGTCTTCGCCGTATTTGAAGCACATCTGATTTTCAACAACCCGCCATGTACCGGTGTAGCCATCACCACGAATCATACCATCTTCTGCGTAGTACTCCGTATACTTGGAGCCACTCAACATCATGCCTTGGACTGTGTTGCCGCCGATCATTTCCAAGATTTTCTCACCGGATGCCTTAGCATGACCACCAGCAGATGCCACGCTGATGCCGGACAGAAGCAGAAATACGCTCAAGAGCAGATTCTTCATCAAAGCAAGCCCCTTCAGCTTAAGTTGGACAATCACGTCGCTACGAGCGCTTCGACGGATCAGATCAATGGAATGTGAAATTACTTCTCAGGTATCTTCTTCCAGTGAAGCTGCCAATCGCCGAGATGCGTCTCGGCACGCGACACGAAAGCGCTGCATCTGACCCAAACGCTCTGTCGACCCGGCGGCAAGATAACTCGCCGCGATAACTGAGGGCAGCTTAGGGTCGTTCCCGATCCTGGCGAGCATCGCCGAGCGGGGTCTGCTTTCCGAGCCAAAGCCGACCTTTAGCCCGAAAAGCGGACATGGCTGCTAGAATGTCCGAGGCCAGGAATGGACCGAACATTCCAGCGCTGTTGCACGGACGGGCGAAAGTAGCCCTGAGCAGTCGTCCGAACGGCGGAGCTCGATGTTTGCTTCGCGGTGTTTTCACCTTCCGCCGCATTTGCCGAACGTCTACCATCGGCTTGGGGAAGATCATTGCCGACTTCTGGACGAGTCTGGAGTCTGGGCAGGACAGCATCGTCCGTTCGAGGGCGGGGTGAGCACATGGCCGACCGAGCGTATCATCCCGAGTCGAGGGACATCGTGCGTCCGGAGGGCGCATCGGGAGTCAGGCTCCAGTGCCGAGGCGCCCAAAGCAGTCCGGCAGGCCAGCTACCGGTCGCGCTTGGCAATTCGGACCGCTCACTGCGTTCGCTCGGGCAGTCTCGCGATGTGCTCGATCTCCCACATCAGGCGTGGCTCTGATCGAGGGGTGCGGTCAAGTGGCCGACTGTTCTGTACGGATGTGAGGCATAAACGTGAGAAAGCTATTGCTCCTGCTCCTGCTCACCTTCCCGTGCAATGCAATGGCAGAGTGGGTGGAGTATTCAACCGCGGCGAATGGTGATGTCTTTTACTTCGACAACGCGCGAGTGCAAAAGGACGGAAATCTCGTCAACGTGTGGAATAGAATTCGATATAAGTCCTCGATAATGGGCGCCGCGAGCTATCAGAGCTTCATCAGCATAGACTGCTCCGAGCGCTCGGAAACAACACTACAGCGTACCTTCTACACCGATAGAGACTGGACCAATCCCGCAATGGCAACCGACACCAATAAGAAGCCAAAGGTGTACATGGATGCGAACTCGGCGACGCAACGTCTGGCCGACATCCTGTGCCAATAGTTGGCTCGGAACAGCCCCACTGAACGGGTCCGAGGGCAGGTGCAAGAAAAGGCTCGCGCCACTTTCGTAGCGCGAGCTTGTATTTCAGGTCGCTTCTTCTTGTTCAGGCGAGGCCTTATTCAGCCGTGATTCTATAGATCTCACCTTCATCCGTAGAAGCATAAAGCGCGTCATCCGGGCCCATCACCAGGCCACGGAACCTCTTCTGGAAACCAAGCGGCATACGCACAATACCATTGATCCCCAATCCGTCGGGAGTGAGAGAGATCATGTCAATACGGGATCCAGCCGGCGTGCCACCGAAAGCGATGCCCATGATGCCAACCGCCAAATGACCTTCGTAGACACCCCAGTTGTCGCCTTTGAGGAATGCAGCGGATCCGGTGCCCTGCGAGAAACCATTGTTGTTCCAGGCGGCCGGCATCAGGTCAGCGAAGCGCGTATCGCTCATAGGGGTGTAGGCAGCGCGCACCGCGGGATCCATCCCATCCATTTGATTCGGCTCGTAACCGCAGTACTGGTCCGGACAGGCGCCTCGGCCGCCTCTTTTCTCTGCCGGGTCCCAACCCGCATTGCCACCATTGACCAAGGCCGTGATCTCGTCGTTGTGCCAGGGCCCATGCTCCGCGGTAAAGGCTCGGCCATCACTGGGCCGGAAGTCGATACCCTGTACGTTTCTATGCCCGTAGGTGTAGATGCGCTTGTCAAAGCCCTCGGGAGGGTTGTTGCCGGGGTGGGCGTTACCGTCCCCGTCGATCCGCAGGACTTTGCCGCAAAGCAGATTACCGTCCTGAGGACAGATCCCTCTGTGACGATCGCCACCGGTGACCCAGAGGAATCCTCCCGGTCCAATGCGCAGCCTGCCGCCGTTGTGCGCGCCAGGTCCACCGAAGGGCTGGTTCGACTCGAATGGCTTGTACTGAATATCGGTGACGATATCCGCACGGCCGGAAACGCTCATGAGGTCATCACCGACCGTGAAGCGCATGACAATGTTTCCGTCGCACTTCTCGAAGTTGGTTTTGCAACCGGAGCCATGATACTTCGTGGAAGAGGAATAGAGGTAGAGGGTGCGATTCTTTGCGAAATTGATATCTGTGACGACGCCCAGCATACCGGCTTGGCCGTCACAGAAGAGGTCGCTACCAGAATCGGCGTACCCACTGGTGCCCTTCATTCCATAGAGGGCATTCACCTTTCCGTCTTTCGTCCTTACTGAAAGGCCTTTGCATTTCTCCGTGAAGAACATCGTGCCGTCGGGCAAGAAGGCCATATCCCATGGATTATCGAGCCCGGTCATCACCGCCGATGACTTGATCGTCGGCACGTTCATGCCCTCATGACCGTCTGCATAGGCATGAGCGGACAGTCCAAACATCACGGCAACCGCCGTGACGGTCGTGAAACACCTACCTATTGAGTGCACTGATCCCTCCCGTGTTCTAGTTTTCGTATTTCGCGTCCTTCAGATACGCGGCCAAGTTTGCAATCTCTTCATCCGTCAGGGGCTTTGCCATCATGATCATCAAAGCCGAATTGGGTCCTACTCTGGTCCCACTCCTGTAGGTCTCCAACTTTGACCGCGTATAAGAAACTTCATTTCCAGATATCTTTGGATAGCTGGCTACACCTTTACCTGCTGGTCCATGACAGTTGATGCAAGATTTCTTGTATCTTTCCTCTCCTGCCTCCTTGTCCGCACTCATCGCATTTCCGGGTAGGCTTACAAGGGACAGCAGAAGCAGTCCTGTGGCCAACCTGGTAATGCCGATTCGTCGCGAGGATGAACACACCGCATAGAGGTAAGGGCGATTGTGCATGTTGCTGTTCAACGAGCTTATGTGCTTCTCCTCCCAGTGTTTTTTGGCAGCCGGAAAGCTTTGCAGGATAGTCCGAATCTGTCAACGCCAGGCTCGATCAGGTGGGTTTCGATACCCTTCTCAACTCCCATCCCGGACAGTTCTCCATCCAGCAAGGAATCTCGTCCTCAAGTGCGAGCAGTCTTGGCGCGGTTCGCCGAGCGACCTGTTCGCTAAGCCCTCGTTGTCATAGGCTCGGCTGACAAGACGGTCGTCGGCCGATACGATCGAGCGACAGCAGGCTCAGGAGGCACAAGGATGCAAATCATCAAGACCGTGCTGGCGATCACGCTGGCCGCCGTGCTGTTCACCTCGGCGCAAGGCGCATTCGCCGACGACGAGCCGCGCCACTTCTTCTACAACATCACCACGGACGACAGCTGGGCGGCGGGGATGGCGCTCACCCAAGCCAGCGCGGCCGCCGAACGCGGTCACCGCGTCACGGTCTTCCTCAACGTCCGCGGCGTCCACCTGGCCGAGCAGGTGACGGGCCAGGGCAGTTTCGGCGTCACCGCCAAGTCCCCCCGTGAAATTCTCGCCTCGCTGATCAAGAAAGGCCACACGGTCCTGGTGTGCGGCGGCTGCATGGTTGCCGGCGGCGTGGCCAAGCAGAACCTGATCGAGGGCGCGACGATCTCGGGACCGGAGCCAACCTTTCGCGCGCTCACCGCACCCGATACCATCGTGATGAGTTACTGAAAGCGCGGCGCGCGTGCCATAGAGTCACGAGCATGAACGACACGGGCACCACAGTGGAGAGCGGCACTCGCCGGCCGATCTCGATCGCGATCCTGGCCGTACTCCTGGTGCTCTACGGGCTCCTCAACCTCATTCCCCTGGTTCTTCTGCTCACCTCCCAGGAGATCTACGACTCCACGGCGGAGGTCATGGCCGCGATGGCGGCGGGCGGTTTCGTGACCGTGCCCCTCGGCGCGCAGATCGTAATCGGCTTCGTCGCTTCGCTGGTTGTGGTCGCGGGCGGCGCCTTCGTCTGGCAAGGCCGGAACTGGGCGCGCTGGCTGGTGGCGCTCTGGATGGCCTTCTCCCTCGTCTACTACGTCCTGCAGACCGGCTTCACCTGGATCCCGGCCCTCAAGCTGCCGGTCTTCTTCCTGGTGCTGTTCCTGCTGTTCCGGCCGGGGGTCGCCGCGCATTTCCGTCGAGGCGCCTAGAGCAGATCCGGGTTTGACTGAATCGCCGGAGGCGATCCATCAACCCGGTGAATCTGCTCTAAACCTTAGATGTAGAGCGGATTCACATGTTTAGTTGGAAACCACCAAGTGGTTCCATCTAAGCATGATCCGCTCTAGCAGGCTCCTGAACAACTCCAGAGCCTTTGATCACGGTCATCCTTCGACATGCTCAGGATGAGGGTAAGTATCTGAAATATTTCGACCTCACCCTGAGCTTGTCCAAGGGTGATGGTGCCGACGAGGCACTTTCTCAGCAAGCTGCTAGAGGTCCGCAGACGCGGCCTCGTCCCTTCGATAAGCGGTCTCGATCAGCTGGTTCTTGCGCGGCCCCTCGATCCGCCAACGGCTGAACCATGTGCCGGCGTCTTCCGCGCGGAACGAGCCCTGGTAGCTGTCCGGCGGGCAGAGGTGGCGGGCGAGGCACTGGCCCGCGGAGAAGTCCAGGCCGTGAAAGGCTCGCCCGTCCTCGAACTCCACCTCCGCGCGGGCCGGCTCGGGGAAGCGGTAGAGGTAGACCTGCGATGCCCGGAAGACGGCGTCGTTGAGCATCACGCGCCCGGTCTCGCGGTAGATCAGCCCCGCGATGTCCGGCGTGAAGGAGGCCTCGCCCTCGAAACGGGCGGTCTTGCCGGCGTCGAAATCGGTGATCCCGCGCCGCAGGCGCCAGTTGCCCGCGAGGTAGGCCCGGAGGTCGGCCACGGCATAGACCGTCTGCGCCGCCACGGCCGGCTTGTCAGGTGAAGCGGTTGGACTTGGGGAAGCCCCTGGGGGGCAGGCGCCCGGCCTGGGCGCGCTTGCCGATCCAGGCGGTCAGGTCGGTTTCGGTGCGCGTGCGATCGCCGCCCATGGTCCAACTCAGGCCCTCGTCCATCTCGAAGGTGCGGGCGTCGGCGAGGCCGCCGTCCTTGTACTTCTGCAGGATCACGCCGCGCCCGCGGGTCATCTCCGGCACTTCCTCCAGGGGGAAGACCAGCAGCTTGCGGTTCTCGCCGACCACCGCGACGCTGTCGCCCTCGACCGGCCGGCAGACAACCGCCTCCTCGCCGTCGCCGAGGTTGAGCACCTGCTTGCCGTTCTTAGTCTGGGCCAGCACCTCGTCCTCGGGCACGATGAAGCCCCGCCCGGCGCCCGAGGCCACCAGCAGCTTGCGCCCCGACTGGTGCACCAGGAGCTGCACCACGTCCTGGTCGTTGGGCAGGTCGATCATCAGGCGCACCGGCTCGCCGAAACCGCGGCCGCCCGGCAGCTTGTCGACGCCGATGGTGTAGAAACGGCCGTTGGTGGCGAAGAGGACGAGCTTGTCGGTGGTCTGGGCGTGGATCGCGAAGCGTCCCCGGTCGCCCTCCTTGTGCTTCGCCTCGGCGCCGTCCTCTTGGTGGCCCTTCATGGCACGGATCCAGCCCTTCTGCGAGCAGAGCACGGTAACGGGCTCGCGCTCGATCACGGCCTCTAGCGGCACCACGACGTCGGCCGGCGCCTCGCCCAGCTCGGTACGGCGGCGGCCGATCTCGGTGTCCGGCCCATAGGCGTTCTTGATCGCCTTGATCTGGCCGCCGATCACCTGCCAGCGCCGGTCCTCGTCCTTGAGCAGCCCCTTGAGGTCCTTCTGCTCGTCGGTGAGCTCCTTGTGCTCCTTGCGCATGCCCTCTTCCTCGAGCTTGCGCAGGGCGCGCAGACGCATGTTGAGGATCGCCTCGGCCTGAACCTCGGTCAGGTCGAAGGTCGCCATGAGCTCCGCCTTCGGGTCGTCCTCCTCGCGCACGATGCGCACGACCTCGTCGATGTTGAGGTAGACGATGAGGTAGCCGTCGAGGATCTCGAGCCGCCGTGCGATCTTCTCGAGGCGGTGCTCGGTGCGCCGGACCAGCACCTCGTGCCGGTGGTCGAGGAAGGCCTTGAGCGCCTCCTTCAGGTTCATCACCCGCGGCGTGTGCTCGGCGTCGAGCACGTTCATGTTGAGGCTGACCCGGGTCTCCAGGTCGGTCTGACGGAACAGGGACTCCATCAGGACGACCGGGTCGACGTTGCGGCTCTTGGGCTCCAGCACGAGGCGCACGTCGGCCGCCGACTCGTCGCGCACGTCGTTCAGCATGGCCAGCTTGCGGGCCGCCAGCAGCTCGGCGATCTTCTCGATCAGTCGGGACTTCTGGACCTGGTAGGGGATCTCGGTCACGACGATGACGTAGCCGCCGCCCTTGAGCTTCTCGACGTCCCATTTGGCGCGGACGCGGAACGCGCCGCGGCCGGCCTTGTAGGCCTCGACCACTGTCGCCCGGTCCTCGACCAGGACGCCGCCGGTCGGCAGGTCGGGGCCGGGCACGTACTCGACCAGCTTCCCGATCGTCGCGTTGGGGAACTTGATCAGGTGGCCCAGCGCGTCGCAGAGCTCCGCCAGGTTGTGCGGCGGGATCGCGCAGGCCATGCCGACCGCGATGCCCTGGGCGCCGTTGGCCAGAAGGTTCGGGAAGGCCGCCGGCAGGACGACCGGCTCCTCGGTGCCGCCGTCGTAGGTCGGCCGGAAGTCGACCGTGTCCTCGTCGATGCCGTCGAGCAGCAGCGTGGCGATCTGGGTGAGGCGCGCCTCGGTATAGCGCATGGCGGCGGCGTTATCGCCGTCGATGTTGCCGAAGTTGCCCTGGCCGTCGACCAGCGGATAGCGCAGGGAGAAGTCCTGGGCCAGGCGCACCAGCGCGTCGTAGAGCGCCTGGTCGCCGTGCGGGTGGTACTGGCCCATGACGTCGCCGACCACGCGGGCCGACTTCTTGAAGCCCTGGTCGGGCTGCAGGCGCAGCAGGCGCATGCCGTGGAGCAGCCGCCGGTGGACCGGCTTGAGGCCGTCGCGGACGTCCGGCAGGGAGCGCGCCATGATGGTCGACAGGGCATAGGCGAGATAGCGCTCCTCCAGGGCGTCGGAGAAACGCACGGTGCGAACGTCGCCGGCCGGCTGGGCGCCTGTGTCTGCTGCCATGGGGACCCTCTCAGAAGCTCGCGACATATAGTAGGAAGAAGGTTAAAATTCCACAACAGCTTGTCACCCGAAGGATCGGGCGTCCCGCGGCGGCTCGTCGGACCGGGCGCCGGACACCCGGCTCTTTGGTGCCCTTCGGGCAGTGCTATCCTTGGATAGTGCAAGAAATGCGGGCTAGACTTCGGGATCGGCACCTCTTGGGAGGGGGATGAAATGCGTCTGTTCCGCCTGCCGGCCGTCGCCTGCCTCGTCCTCTTCGGCCTCGCGAACTGCATGCCGAGCGAGTACGCCTACCTGGCGGCGGACAGCGAGAGTCTCGAGAGCTGGCTCGACGAATGCGCCGACGACCGCAACGACTTCGTGACGCGCGAGCGCTACTGCTCGCTCGCCATCAACTCCGGCGAGCTCTACCAGGACGAGCTGGCCGACGCCTTCTACTGGCGAGCCTCGGCCTACTACAACGCAGGCGACTACGAGCGCGCGATCGACGAGTTTTCCGAAACGATCCGCCTCCAGCCCGACGACGCGACCGCCTACGAGGCCCGCGGCAACGCCTTGCTGGAGGCCGGCTACGAGGACGAAGCCGAGCAGGACTACCTGACCGCCTACGAGATCACCGGCGACCGGCGGCTCGCCGGCTATGCCAGGGAAATCGAGCAGGAACGCGCGCGCCGGCGCGAAGCCAACCGCCGCTTCGCTGTCCGCTACGAGGGTCTCTGGTGCGGCGCCATTCAGAAGGACAGCATCGTGGCGCCGAAGAACGAGATCAAGCTGCAGGCGATCGTCTACGGCCGCGACGGTCAGGCCCAGGGCGTCGATCTTCCGGCCCGGAACCGCCACTACGGCGGCGTGACACCCGGCTACCGCTCGTCACGGGGGCGGCGGGATGTCTGGGTCGGCGGGCCGCAGACACTCACCCTGACCGCGATCATGTGGGAACACGATGACGGCGGCGCCCTGGTCGACCTGGCCGCCTATGTCGCCGTCGAGGCCGCCATGGCGCGGGTCACCCCGCCGGGCGTGCCGCCGGGACAGGTCACCAGCGCCGCCTTCGGGCCGGGCGTGATAGACGGCGCCGTGGCCAAGGTCGCCAAGGGCGTCCTGGGCACCGACAACGACCTCATGGGAACCTATCACTACAAGGGCTTCGATCCGCGCGCCTACGTCGACAGGTCGCCGCGCCAAGCCTACGGAATGAACTACCACATCGCGACGCGCCACCAGGCGGGCGGCGCCGACTGCCGCGCCTTCTTCAGCGTGCGGGAGCTCTAGGGCCTGTTGACATTCAGGGCGCGCTTCTGGTCCGAGTGAAATTGGCCTGCTGTTAGGCGCGAGGAGGAAGGACATGCCGAGCATATTCAACGACGAGCAACGCGGCAGCGTGCCGTGAATGTCAACAGGCCCTTGGGCCGGCGATTTGCCGAGATGTCACTGTCTGCCCGCCGGGGACTTTGCTACCAATCGATA
>JASJEC010000056.1 GCA_030064845.1 Kiloniellales bacterium | reverse complement strand
CCGATTTCACTCGGACCAGGAGCGCGCCGTGAGTGTCAACAGGCCCTAGGGCGGACGGCGCACATCCTACCCGATCACGGTGTCTTTTCCACAGGCTTGGCGCCAATAACGCGTAAGGAGAGACCGCCGCGGGCGTTTGCCCCGGGAATTCGAGCGAAGACAGGCATTTTTGACGGAGGGCCGGCGCCGAATTCGCGCCAACCCGCTATTCGAGATGCTCGTCGCCGTCCACGCCGGCCGGCGTCTTTAGGAAAAGCGCGAAGAACGCGCAGAGCAGGGGAATGACGGCGAGGCCCTGCAGCGTCCCCGTCACGCCGCCGAGATAGTCGAACGCGAGCCCGACGGGTAGAGGACCGAGCGACGCGCCGACCACGCCGATCATCTGCCCGGTCCCCTGGATCGAGCCGAGGTGCCGTCGGCCGAAGTAGCGCGGCCAGATGTAGCCGAACAGGGTCATGCTGAAGGCGTTGTTCAGACCGAAGATCAGGGCATAGATCGTCGCCGTGGCGAGATCCGCCGCGAACGTGATCATGACCAGGGAACCCGCCATGACCAGCAGCGCCGCGGCGAAGACGTAGCGGGTCCTCAGGCGGTCGCAGAGGCGGCCGACCAGCGGCATGGTCACGACCATGGTGATCGCCGAGATGGTGAAGAGGCGGGCGGCGACATCAGAGGCGATGCCCTGGGTGCCGAGGATGGTCACCTGGTAGAAGTGCAGGGTGGTGACCAGCATGGCGATCGCGAACCATCCCGCCGCGAGGATATAGAAGGTCCGGGTCTTCAGCGCCTGGGCAAGGGTGATGCCGCTGGCCGCGGCCGGGCTCTGCGGCGCGGACGGCTCGCCTATTGCCGCCGGTGGTCCGGCGGGGGGCCCGCCGTCAGGCTGCAGGCCCTTGTCCTCCGGCTTGTCGTAGACCAGCAGCAGAACCGGCGGGAGCATCACCACCCAGGTCAGAATCCCAAGGACGATCCAGGCCCTGCGCCAGCCGATCTCCTCGACGAGGTATTGGGCGAGCGGCGGATGAACCGCCATGGAGATGCCGAAGCCGAGCGCCATTAGACTGAGGGCGAAGCCGCGCTTGCGGCTGAACCACTGGGAGACCAGGTTGGCGCAGTTCAGCATCAAGGAGCCTTGGCCGAGGAACCGCAGCGCGCCGAAGCCGAGGGCGAGCCAGAAGAAGTTGCTGGCCGCCCCGAAGGCGAGGCAGGCAAGACCGAGCAGGACGACGACGATGGCGGTCATGCGGCGCGGGCCGTGGCGGTCGACCAGACGGCCCATCTGCGGCAGGCAGAACGCGGCGATCAGGGTGGCGAGGCCGTAGGCCGTCGCGATGGTCGCGCTGGAGATTCCCAGGTCGGCGCTGATCGGGCCGACGAAGACGCTGAAGGTATGAGACTGCCCGGGTCCGGAGGTGAAGATCCCGAGGTGCGCGACAGCCAGGACTGCCCAGCCATAGAAGAAGCGGCCGCTGATGCGGTCGAACAGGAATTCCCTGGAAGCGCCCAACACCGCCATCGACCCGCGCAGACCTCCCCAAAGCAGAGGCCCGGCGCTCGGACAACAGCCGCAGCGCCGGACCGCGCTCTAGTTTCTCGCAAAGCAGCGGGATTTGAAAAGGGGACTCGCCGCGCCTCGGAAGGCGAGCCTCCGCGCCCTCAATCCAGCATCTTCTCCGGCAGCCAGAGTGCGACTTCGGGGAAGGCGATGACAATGCCGAGACCGATCAGCTGCAGCCCCACGAAGGGAATGATGCCGCGGTAGATCTCCTGCATGCGCACTTCGGGCGGGGCGACGCCCTTCATGTAGAACAACGCGAATCCGAAGGGCGGCGTCAGGAACGAGGTTTGCAGATTGATCGCCACGAGGATCGCGAACCAATAGATCGCCTGCTGCTGCACTTCCTGGAAAGGCGCGCCCTCGAGGCCGAGATGGCCGGCGAAGGCGGGCGCGATCTCTTTTATGACCGGGGCGAAGACCGGAAGGATGATCAGCGTGATCTCGATCCAGTCGAAAAAGAAGCCGAGCAGGAAAACGACCGACATGAGCAGGAACAGCAGCGCCCAGGTGTGCAGGTCGAGATACTCGATGAACTCGATGATGAGTTCCTCGCCGTAGACCGCCCGAAAGATGTAGGAGAAGGTGGTCGCGCCGACGAAGATGAAGAAGATCATCGCCGTGGTCAGCGCGGTCCGATGGACCACGTCGGTCATGACCTGCTTGGTCAGGGTGCCGTTGACCATGGCCAGCACGATCGAGCCGAAGGCGCCGACGCCGGCCGCTTCGGTCGGGGTCGCCCAGCCGGCGAAGATCGAGCCGAGCACCAGCACGATCAGGAAGATCGGCGGGAAGAAACCCTTCAGAACGGCGCCGAAGAGCGAGTCGCCGTCGGCCCGGCCGATCATCATCGAGGTGCCGAAGATCCCCAGGAAGGCGATCAGGCCCCAATTGGTCGAATCGGCCAAGGGAGTCTGGTTGAGCCCCAGGGCCATGACGATCAGGCCGATCGTCACGCCGGCGTAGGTATAGACCAGCCTACGGTTCGCCGGCTTGAGCTTGATCGCGCCCTCTTCCAACGGCGGCGCCCACTGCGGCCGCGCCGAGGAAATCGACAGGATGTAGATGAAGTAGAGTGACGAGAGAACCAAGCCCGGAAAGATCGCGCCGACGAAGAGATTGCCGACCGAGACCGCCAGCAGGTTGGCCATCAGCACGAGCATGATCGAGGGCGGTATCAAGATCCCGAGCGTTGCCGAGGCGGCGAGCGTGCCGGTCGCGAGCTGCGTTTGGTAGCCCTGCCTCAACATGGTCGGTAGGGCCAGCAAGGTCATCATCACCACGGAGGCGCCGATGATCCCGGTGGTCGCGGCCATGATGGTGCCCATCACCGTCACCGAAAGGGCCAGACCGCCGGGTACGCGGCGCAACAGCACCTGGAGCACGTGCAGCAGGTCGGCCGCGACGTGCGAACGCTCCAGCATGGTGCCCATGAAGATGAAGCAGGGAATGGCGACCAGCACCGGGTTCTGCACGGCCCCGCTCGAGCCGTCGCCGCCCCAGATGCGCGGCAGGATGATGAAGAACTCCCTGAAGGAGAGCAGATCGAGGGCGATGCCGAGAAACCCGAAGACGAGGGCGACGCCGCCGATCGCGATGGCCACGGGCAGGCCGGTGAAGATGGTGAGCGCCAGCGCCAGGAACATGTAGGCGCCCAGGTACTCTGAGAAATGGTCGTAGAGCAGCTCCCACATGGCCCTACCCCCCTCGGCCGGCTTGTTCTTCTTCGATCAGCTTCCTGGCCTCTTCCTCCAGGGCCTCCTCGTCCTCGTGGGCGAAGATATGCAGGTCGGACTCGGCGTCCGCTTTGTCCTGCGGCGTCCCGAAGAGGAAGACCGTGAGGCGCAAGGCCGTGGCGAGCACGGCGCTCAAGACAAGCAGGAAGCCAACCACAGTGAACGACTTGACGATATAGCGCATGGGAATCCCGGTAAGGGATTCGGAGCCTTCGCCCTGGAGCCAGGAGATCTTGACGAAGATGAAGGCGAAGTAGAGCACCAGGGCCAGATAGGGTACGGCCAGCAACAGCAGGCCGCCCAGCTCGATCCAGGCCTGTCCCCGGCGGGACAGCTGCTCGCGGAAGATGTCGACGCGCACGTGGGCGTTCAGCAGGTAGCCGAAGCCGAAGGTCATGAGCAGCAGCACACCGTGCAGATGCCACTCCATGTCCTGCAGCTTGATAGGCTCGATCAGCCAGTACCAGGACAGCTCCGACATGCCGATCCGCAGGAAGTCGACCTTCCGCGTGATCACGTCGAACATGATGATGCCGATCAGCGGCAGGATGAGCCAGCCGGCCAGCTTGCCCAGATTGCGCGGCCCCCAGTCCAGGAAATCCGCCGCCTTCAAGAGGGTCTTCATGGTGCTGCGCCTTCTCCCGGCTCCCGCCCAGGGGAGGACCGGTTGCGGTGAGCGCCTTTTCGCGACTGGGCGGGCCGAAGACCTGGACTGCCTAGTCGGAGAAAGCGTCGCCGAGGAGGAACGACCGGCCGCCCAGGGGCGGCCGGTCGTGCCAGGGGCCTACTTGAGGTAACCCATCTCACCCCAGGTCTTGTACTTCTCGCGGAAGCTGGTGATCGAGTCCCAGATCCGCTTAGAGTCGGGGTTGGTGGCGACTTCCTCGGCGATCACCTCGTCCCAGGCCACCTTCAGCTGGTCGAGCACTTCCTGCGGCCAGCGGTGGTTGGTCACGCCGTCTTTCTCGTTGGCGAGCATGGCCTCGAACTGCGAGGCCTCGCCGTCGGCAACCTGCATCGTGGTCTGCGCCATGCAGGCGACTTCCATCATGGTCTTGTGCACGTCCGACAGTTCGTTCCACTTGTCCATGTTGACCAGGATCTCGTTGGTGGTCGACTGCTGGTGCCAGCCTGGGAAGTAGTTGTGCTTGGCGATCTGGTAGAAGCCGTAGGAGCGGTCGATCGCCGGCATGGAGAACTCGGTCGCGTCGATCGTGCCCAGTTCGAGCGCCGGATAGATGTCGCCGCCCGCCAGCTGCTGCGTCGAGACGCCGAACTTCTGCATGACCTTGGCGCCGAGGCCGAAGAAACGCATCTTCAGGCCCTTGAGCTCTTCGAGGCTGTTGATCGGCTGACGGAACCAGCCCGAGGTCTCCGGCGGGATCACGCCGCACATGTGGTACTTGATGTTGTCACGGGCATACATCTCCTCGGCCAGCTCGATGCCGCCGCCGAAGTGCAGCCAGGCCAGGAACTCCGGCGCACCGGGCCCGAAGGGCCAGGTCGAGAAGAAGTTGTAGGCCGAGTTCTTGCCCTGGTTGGCGCCAGGCGTGCCGTAGGCCGCGTCGATCGCGCCCTGGCTGACCGCGTCGTAGTAGGCGTAGCCGCCGACCAGAGCGCCCGGTTCGAAGACTTTGATCTTGAAGTCGCCGCCGGACATCTTGTCGACCCATTCCTGCACGCGGTAGGGCGGAATGCCGATGACCGCGACGTTCTTGCCGAAGGCCGCGTGCATCTTCCAGCGCACCTTCTTGGCGTCGGCCTCGGCCGAGATGGCGAGACCCGCGCAAACGGCAAGGACACCGACGGCGAGCGATCTGAATGAACTGAGCTTCATGGATTTCGTCTCCCGATTACCCTGTCAGTTATTGGCTTTATTGGACGCGGTGCTCCCTCCAAATCCGCGTCCGGGACGTTCTGTCCGCACGGAGCGACCAACTCTCCGGCCGGCCGACCCGCCGCGCGAGTGTAGCCGAGTCACGCTTCCCGGGTAAACCTATGTCAGGTCAGCAGCCCGTTCCTCCCGCGTCAGGCGACGCGGTAAGCCGCCAGAAAGTCGCGGTCCACGTCGATTCCCAGGCCCGGTCCCTCGGGCGCCGCCGCCGTCCCGCCTTGGGCCGCGACCTGCCCCTCGATGCCCAGTGGGGACTTTAGGACGCCGTCCTTGAAGCGGTTCGGCGTGGTATCGAACTCGAGGCAGGGCTGGGCCGGATAGAGTCCGCCGGGCAGGTCGGGCAGGGCATGGAGCAGATGCAGATTGGTCGCCAGCGCCACGCCGGAGCCCCAGACATGGTTCACCACGGGAATGAAATGGGCGTGGGCCATGGCGACGACCTTGCGGTACTCCGTGATACCGCCCAGGCCGCAGACCTCGGGCTGGAGAACGTCGACGCAGCGCCCCTCGATCAGGTCGCGAAAGCCCCAGCGGGTGAACTCGGCCTCGCCCCCGGCGATCTTGACCCCCAGCTTGGACCGGAGCTCGCGGTAGCCGTCCCGGTCCTCCGGCGCCACCGGCTCCTCGAACCAATGGACGTCCAGGCGCTCGAGTTGGCGGCCCAGCGCCATCGCCTCGTTGATCGAGTAGGCGTGGTTGGCGTCGACCATGAGCCCCATGTCGGGGCCGATCGCCTCGCGGACCGCCTCGACCAGCTCGACGTCCCGGGGCAGGCCGAGCCCGACCTTCATCTTGGTCGCGCCGAAGCCCTTTGCCTTGATTGCCGCAGCCTCCGCCTTGAAGGCATCGGCCAGGTCGCCGCGCCGCTGCAGCATCATGCCGTAGCCATAGACCGGGAGACGCTCGCGGAACCGGCCACCCAGCAGCCGCCACAAGGGCTCGCCGGCATGCTTCCCGGCGATGTCCCAGAGCGCGATGTCGACCCCCGAAAGGGCCTGGATCGGCATGCCCTTCTGGCCGTGGTCGCGCAGCAGGTTGTAGACCTCGTGCCAGATGACCTCCCGGTCTCTGGGGTCCCGTCCCAGGATCATCGGCTGGATGACCTGTTCGACGATCGCCTTATTGGCGAGCGCCACGTTGCCCGGCCCGAAGCACTCGCCCCAGCCGGTCAGGCCGTCGTCGGTGCGCACCTCGACGATGTGCGCGGAGCGGTGGCGGTAGTACTGCTGGGAATAGCCGAGCTCCTCGTCGAGCTCGTACCGCAGGACGTGACTGACGACGGCGCTGATCTTCACGGCAGGTCCCCGGCGACGAGGGGCTTGGTCAGCCTCTCGGCGAGAAGAAGGGCGCCGCGACCAGGATCCGATTCTCCTGCTTGATCAGGTAGCCCGCTTCGGCGCTCAGCTTGGTGTAGGCGATCCATTCCGGGTCGGCCCAGAGCGCGGCCCGGCGTTCGGCCCGGTCGGTCACGTCCTTGTAGGCCCAGACGTGGACGTAGGTGTTGACGTCGCCGACCTCTGTCGTGGCGTAGAGAAAGGGCTGGCCGAGGTTGCGGGTCTGCGGCCCGAGCCCATGCTTCTCATAGAGCTCGAGGTGCGCCTTGATCGTGCCCGGACGACAGGTGTAGGTCCGCTGGTCGAAAATCATGCCGTATCCCCCCTTGGTTCCCTCGCGTCGAGCCGGGCATCGGCGGCCCGGAGCGCCCTGACAGGCGTCCTCACGTTACCCCCGCGCCGAGAATCGGGCCATCCCCTTTCGCCGAGCCGCGAGAACCGGCCCGAGCCGGTATTAGCCTTAGATTTATCTTTGGCCCTCATACCTTAGGACTCCGGCCGGACCCTCCTTCCAGCCGGTCCTTTGGGAAGCACCGCCCGCAGGCTTGAGGGGCCTTACGCATGACCGCTCGCCGGGAGCAAGACAGCCGTCCGTCCGACGCCGCGGGGCGGCCGCCGGGCCAGCAGCCCGCCGACGCCCCGACCGAGCACCGTGTGGTCCCGGGCCGGACCGTCCTCTCCGTCGTGGTTCCCATGTACAACGAGGAGACGGGCGTCGACACCTTCCTGGAGCGGGTCGAACCGATCCTCGAGGGCCTGACCCGGGACCTCGGCGCCGGCTACGAGATCATCTGCGTCGACGACGGCAGCCGCGACGGGACGCTCGCCAAGCTGACGGCGGCGCGCGGCCGGAACCCTTCGGTCAAGGTCATCAGCCTGTCCCGCAACTTCGGCAAGGACGTCGCGCTGACCGCCGGGCTGGACCACGCCACCGGCGCGGCCGTGGTGCCGATCGACGCCGACCTCCAGGATCCGCCGGAGCTGATCCCGGCGCTCTTCGCCAAGTGGCTGGAAGGCTACGACGTCGCCTACGCCACGCGAAGCGAACGCAGCGGCGACAGCCTGACCAAACGCCTCACCGCCAATTGGTTCTACCGGGTCCACAACCGGATGGCCGAGGTCGACATACCGAACGACACCGGCGATTTCCGCCTGATGGACCAGCGGGTGGTCGAGACCCTGCGGGCCATGCCCGAGAGCAACCGCTTCATGAAGGGGCTCTTCGCCTGGGTCGGCTTCCGCCAGACCGGAGTCTTCTACCGGCGCGAAGAGCGCGCCTTCGGCAGCTCCAAGTGGCGCTACTGGCGACTATGGAACTTCGCGCTCGACGGCATCACCTCGTCCAGCACGCTCCCCTTGCGGATCTGGAGCTACTTCGGCTGCGCCATCTCGCTCTGCGCCTTCGCCTACGCCGCCTTCCTGATCGCCCGCACGCTGGTGCAAGGCGTCGACGTCCCTGGCTACGCCTCGCTCATGGTCGTCGTGCTCTTCATGGGCGGGATCAACCTAATCAGCCTGGGGGTGATCGGCGAGTACCTGGGGCGGGCCTATATCGAGGTCAAACGCCGCCCGCTCTACCTGGTGCGGGAAGCCCACGGCCTGGAACCGGAAACCGCCGCCGGCCCAGGGCGTCTCCCGGCCCGGCACGGCGCCGAGGCGCGCGGCGAAGCGGAGGCGGCCCCGAAGGCGAGCGGCTTGACAAGTTCCGAGTAAGACGGTTTCTGGGCGCCGCCCCCATCGCGGAAGACTCGAGAAGACCGGCGAAGCTTGCGCGCCCCGGCCCACCCTGTTAGCTGCTGGACCATGAATCCCGAAGCCAAGAGACCCATGTTCTTCGTCGTCGGCGCGCCGCGCTGCGGCACGACCGCGCTCTGCCGCGCCCTCGCGCGCCATCCGGAAATCTGCATGTCGAAGCCGAAGGAGCCGCACTTCTTCAGCCGGGAGAACATCGGCAAGGACGATCAGGAGACGCTGGACACCTACTTCAAACTGTTCTTTTCCCACCTCTCGCCCGAGCACAAGATCATGGGCGAGGGTTCGGTCTCCTACCTCTACGTGCCGGAGTCGATCCGCCGCACCCAGCACTTTTTCCCGGGCTCCAAGTACATCGTCTGCGTGCGCAACCCGATCGAGATGGTCTACTCCTACCACGCCCGCCTGATCAGCCACATGGACGAGGACATCGAGGACTTCCGCACCGCCTGGGACATGCAGGCCGAGCGGGCCAAGGGCAAGCGTGTCCCGGTCCGCTGCCGCGACCCGCTTGTCCTGCAGTACGCCACGATCGGCAGCCTGGGGCAGCACATCGAGCGGCTGTTCGACATGGTCGGCGAGGAGAACTGCAAGATCGTCCTGTTCGACGATGTGGTGCGCGACTCGGCCGCGGCCTTCCGGGACGTCATCGAGTTCCTCGGCCTGGAAGACGCCAAGGACATCTCGATCGAGCAACGCAATGCGAACAAGGAGCTGCGCCACTCCTGGCTCTACGGCATGATCGTGCGGCCGCCCCGACCAGTGCAGCAGATGATCGCGGTCGCGACCGGCAGCCACCACAAGGTGCCGGACTTCCTGCGCCCCATGCGCCGCAAGGTGAAGCAGATGACACGGGTGCCGGCACAACGCCAGACCATGGACGACGAGACCCGGACCCTTCTGCGCCAGGCCTTCTCCGAGGACATCTCCCGGCTCTCGCGCGTGCTCGGCAAGAACCTCGACCACTGGCAGTAGGGCGCGAAGCGCCACCGGCGAGCCCTCAAGGCCGGTGAATTCGCTCTGGTTCCTAGACCCGAGACTTCGGATTATCGACAATGTCGATGGTTTTCGCCGGCTCAGGCCGCTAGAGCAGATCCGGGTTTGACTGAATCGCCGGAGGCGATCCATCAAATCCGGTGTATCTGCTCTAAATCTAGGATGTAGAGCGAGACATGAAGAAACCGAACATTCTGCTCATCATGGCCGATCAGATGAGCGCCAAGGCCCTGCCGTTCCACGGGCACAGGGTGGTCCGCACGCCGGCGCTCTCGCGCCTGGCCGATGAGGGCGTGGTCTTCGAGAACGCCTACTGCAATTCGCCTCTTTGCGGACCCTCCAGGCTTTCTATGTTGTCCGGCCTGCTGCCCCACAAGGTCGGCGCCTACGACAACGCCCCGGAGTTCCCGGCCTCGACACCGACCTTCGCCCACTACCTACGGCTGAACGGCTATCTGACCTGCCTGAGCGGCAAGATGCACTTCGCCGGACCGGACCAGCTGCACGGCTATGAGGAACGCCTGACCACCGACATCTACCCCTCGGACTTCGGCTGGACTCCGAACTGGGCCGAGCCCGAGGCCAAGGTGCGTTTTCAGGACATGCAGAACGTCGTTGAATCCGGACCCTGCGCCCGCTCGCTACAGATCGACTACGACGACGAGGTCAATTTCCAGGCCGTCCGCTGGCTCTACGACCAGGCACGGAACCCGGAGCGGCGGCCCTTCATGCTGACCGTCTCCTTCACTTCGCCCCACGACCCCTATGTCGCCCTGCCAGAGTTCTGGGACCTCTACCGAGACTCGGAGATCGACCTGCCCGAGGTTGGACCGATTCCCCAGAACCGGATGGACCCCCACAGCGCCCGCATCCACGAGCATTACTCGATCGGCGAGGCGACCGTCACCGAGGAGATCCTGCGCCGGACCCGGCACGGCTACTACGCCTCGATCAGCTACATCGACGACAAGGTCGCCCAGCTCATGGAGACGCTCGACCGCGCCGGCCTGGCCGAGGACACCCTGGTGATCTTCACCTCGGACCACGGCGACATGATGGGCGAGCGCGGCCTGCACTATAAGAAGACCTTCTTCGAATGGTCGGCCCGCGTCCCCCTGCTGGTCCACGCGCCGACGCGTTACCAGGCCCGGCGCGTCGCGGCGCCGGTTTCGCTGGTCGATCTCCTGGCGACCCTGCAGGAGCTCTCGGGCGGACCGGCCGAGGAAATTCTGGAAACCGACGGCCGGTCGCTGGTCGGCCATCTGGAAGGGCGCGCCCCGCCGCCGGCCGCGGTCGCCGGCGAGTTTCTCGCCGAGGGCGTCTTCGAGCCGACCTTCATGCTGCGCGACGAGCGCTTCAAGCTGTTCTACAGCGAGATCGATCCGCCGCTGCTATTCGATCTGGAGGCGGATCCTCTCGAGCTCGAAGACCTGGCCGGATCCCAAGCGCACCGGGAGAAGCTGGCTGAACTGACAGAACAGGCCCGGCGCCTCTGGAACGCGGGCGAGATCAAGGCCAAGATCATCGCCGACCAAAATCGGCGCCGCCTGGTCGAGCGCGCCCACGGCATCGGCAAGCGCCCGGTCTGGGACTATCAACCCGTCACCGACGCCTCGAAGGGATGGGTCCGCGCCGGCAAGTGGACGGCCGAGGTGGAGAGCAAGGCTCACCTCGACCTCCAGAGCGGTCGATGAAGCTGGGGGAGAGATGCCGTTTCACGACAAGCGCGCGGTCCGGCCGCGCCGAAGCTTTATCTTCGCACCGGGCCTGAAGCCCGAGATGTACCCCAAGGCGCTGGCCTCCGGCGCCGACATCGTCTGCGTCGAGCTGGAGGACGGGATCGCGCCGAAGGACAAGGACGCGGCACGAAGCAAGGCGCTCGCCCTCTTCGCCGAACCGCAGGCGGACGACGGGGTGGAACGGATCGTCCGGATCAACTGTCTCAGGACCGCCTTCGGCCTCGCCGACGTCCAGGCCGTCCTGGCGAGCGATACGCCGCCGCCGGCCGTGATGCTGCCCAAGGTAATGGGGCCGGAGGAGATCGTCTGGCTGGACGACCTTCTGACCGAGCGGGGCCACGCGACCCGCCTGCACGTCATCATCGAGACCAACGCCGGCCTGGAGGCGGCCTACGAGGTCGCCCGGGCGAGCCCGCGCATCGACGCCCTCTTCTTCGGCGGCGTCGACATGGCGGCGGAGCTGCGCTGCGAGAACGCCTGGGAGCCCCTGCTCTACGCCCGCTCCCGCCTAGTCCACGCCGCGTCGGCAGCGGGGATCGACGCGATCGACGTGCCCTACCTGGACCTCGAGGACGCCGAGGGCATGGCCCGCGAGGCCGTACGGGCGCGCGACCTGGGCTTCTGCGGCAAGGGCGCGATCCATCCCAAGCAGATCGAGCGCTTGAACCGGGTCTTCACCCCGGACGAGGCCCAGGTGGCCCGCGCCCGGCGGATTATTGAGGCCTTCACCGAGGCCGACACGGGGCTCGTCGTGATTGACGGCAAGCTGATCGAGAAGCCGGTGCTGCGCGAGATGCATCGGATCGTGGCGATCGCGGAGCGGGTTGCCGGCTGATCCCCATCCGGAAAGGTTGGATCTTGCGCGCAGAGCAGGCCGAGACGGGCGGAAGGACGCGCGAGTTCGTGGCGCTGATGGCGCTCCTGACCTCGCTCGTGGCGCTGTCGATCGATGCGATGCTGCCGGCCCTGCCGCAGATTGGCGAGGACCTCGGGGTGGTCGAGCGCAACCACTACCAGCTCGTCGTCACGGTGCTGCTTCTGGGCATGATGGTCGGCCAACTGCTTTACGGGCCGCTCTCGGACAGCACGGGACGCAAGCCCGCCATCTTTGCCGGCCTGCTGATCTTTCTGCTTGGCTGCCTGTTGTCGATCTTTGCGACGAACTACACGGTGATGCTGCTGGGCCGTTTCCTTCAGGGGTTGGGTGCGGCGGGTCCGCGCATCGTGGTGATCGCCCTCGTGCGCGACTGCTATTCCGGCCGAGCGATGGCCCGCATCATGTCGTTCATCATGGCGGTCTTCATTCTGGTGCCGGCTCTGGCGCCGGCGCTGGGACAGGTGATTCTGCTGATTGCCGAATGGCGCGTGATCTTCGTCAGCTTCTTCGTTCTGGCCTCGATCGCCTTCGCCTGGTTCGCCCTTCGCCAAGGCGAGACTTTGCCCCTGGAGAAGCGGCGGCCTCTAAGGCTTCGCGGCGTCGCGGCGGGGGTGATCGAAACCTGCGCCGATCGGCAGGCCTTGGGTTACACGCTGGCGGCGGGCCTGATCTTTGGCGCCTTTGTCGGCTATCTCAGCTCTTCCCAGCAGGTTTTCCAGAGCCTCTACGGCGTGGGCGTTCTGTTTCCCGTCTATTTTGCTGCGCTGGCCCTCGCGATCGGCGGCGCGTCCATTGTGAATGCCCGCCTGGTCACGCGATTCGGCATGCAGTACCTGTCGAATCGGGCCTTGTGGATTCAATGCGGACTGTCCCTCGCCTTCCTCGCGGTGGCCACCGCGTCGAATGGCCCGCCGCCGCTCTGGGCCTTCATGACCTACTTCATGGCGGCTTTCTTCTGTATCGGCATCTTGTTCGGCAACTTCAACGCCTTGGCCATGGAGCGCCTGGGCCACATTGCCGGCGTCGCCGCTGCCGTCGTCGGCTCGCTCACGACCTTCATTTCTGTGTTTCTCGGCACGGTCATCGGTCAAGCCTATGACGGCACGGTGCTGCCGCTGATTGGCGGATTCACGCTGCTTGGATTCGCATCACTCGCCGTTCTTTACTGGGCTCAAGCCGAGTCCGTCGCGAACTAATAGGATCGCGGCAGGCCGAGCACGTGCTCGGCGATGTAGCTGAGGATCAGGTTGGTCGAGATCGGGGCGACCTGGTAGAGCCGGGCCTCGCGGAATTTGCGCTCCACGTCGTACTCCTCGGCGAAACCGAAACCGCCGTGGGTCTGGACGCAGGTCTCGGCGGCGGCCCAGGAGGCCTCGGCTGCCAGCAGCTTGGCCAGGTTTGCCTCCTCGCCCGGGTTCTCGCCGGCGTCGTAGAGCCGGATCGCCTCGCGCAGCGTCAGCTCGGCGGCGCGCACGCGGGCGTAGGCCTCGGCGATCGGGAACTGGACGCCCTGGTTCTGGCCGATCGGCCGGCCGAAGACCCGGCGCTCCTTGGCGTAGCCAGAGGCCTTCTCGATGAACCACTTGGCGTCGCCGATGCACTCGGCGGCGATCAGGATCCGCTCGGCGTTCATGCCCGAGAGGATGTAGCGGAAGCCCCGGCCCTCCTCGCCGATCAGATTCTCCGCCGGCACCGGCAGCTCGTCGAAGAAGACCTCGGTGGTCGCGTGGTTCATCATGGTGCGGATCGGCCGGATCGTCAGCGTCTGGCCGGGCGCTTCGCGCATGTCGACCAGCAGGACCGAGAGCCCCTCGGTCTTCTTCGCCACCTTGTCGCGCGGCGTGGTGCGGCAGAGCAGCAGCATGAGATCGGAATGCTCGGCCCGGGAGGTCCAGATCTTCTGCCCGGAGACCAGGTAGCGCTCCCCGTCGCGCCGGGCGCTGGTCCGGAGCGCCGTGGTGTCGGTGCCGCTGGTCGGCTCGGTCACCCCGAAGGCCTGGAGCCGCAGGCGCCCCTCGGCGATCCCGGGCAGATACTTCCGTTTCTGTGCCTCCGAGCCGTGCCGGAGGATCGTGCCCATGGTGTACATCTGGGCGTGGCAGGCGGCGGCGTTGCCGCCGGCGCGATGGATCTCCTCCAGGATCGCGGCCGCGGCCGAGATCGGCAGACCGGAGCCGCCGTAGTCCTCGGGGATCAAGGCGGCCAGGTAGCCCGCCTCGGTCAACGCCGCGACGAAGGCCTTCGGGTAGGCCTGTGCGCGGTCGCAGTCGCGCCAGTAGGCGCCGGGGAAGTCCGCGCAGAGCCGCGCCACCCCCTCGCGAATCTCGGCGTGATCCAGCGCGTAGCCCATGGCCGCCGGCTCAGCGCATGACGAAGGGGTTGGCCACGCTGGTCTCTTGGGCGATCCAGACCGACTTGACCTGCATGTACTGCTTGATCGCCTCGAGGCCGCTTTCGCGGCCGATGCCGCTGCGCTTGTAACCACCGAAGGGCGAGGTGTAGCTGACCGCCCGGTAGGTGTTGACCCAGACCGTGCCGACCCGGAGCTTCTCCGACATGCGGAGCGCCCGGCCGATGTCCCGGGTCCAGACGCCGGCCGCCAGGCCGAAGTTCACGTCGTTGCCGATCCTGACAGCGTCGGCCTCGTCCTCGAAGGGGATGACCGCCAGCACCGGCCCGAAGACCTCTTCCTGGGCGATGCGCATATTGTTGGAAACGTTGGTGAAGATCGTTGGCTGGACGAACTGGTGGCCCTTGGCGCCTGGGCCCTTGTAGGGGCCGCCGCCGAGCACGCAGTTGGCCCCCTCGCTCTTGGCGATATCGATGTAGTCGAGCACCTTGCGGTACTGCGGCTCGGTCGTCACCGGGCCGACGTGGGTGTCCGGCGACATGGGGTCGCCGATCGTGGCGCTTCTGGCCACCTCGACCAGGCGCTCGACGAAGCGCTCCTGGATCGGGCGCTGCAGCAGCAGACGCGAGCCGGCGATGCAGGTCTGGCCGGTCGCGGCGAAGATGCCGGAGATCGCCCCCATGACCGCGGCCTCCAGGTCGGCGTCTTCGAACACGATGTTGGGCGACTTGCCGCCGAGCTCGAGGGAGACGTGCTTGATCGACTTGGCGGCGGACTCGTAGATCTTCTGGCCCGACAGGTCCGAGCCGGTGAAGGCGATCTTCGCCACGTCGGGATGGTCGACCAGGGCGGCGCCGACCTCGGCGCCGAAGCCGGTCACGGTGTTGACCACCCCGGCGGGGAAGCCCGCCTCCTCGATCAGCGCCATGAACTCCAGGGTCGAGGCCGAGGTGAACTCCGAGGGCTTGATCACGGCCGTATTGCCGGCGGCCAACGCCGGGGCCAGCTTCCAGGCGAGCAGCAGCAGCGGCGAGTTCCAGGGCGTGATCAGGCCGACAACGCCGAGCGGCTCGTAGCGGGTGAAGTTGAACACGCCGTCCTTGTCGGTCGGGATGACAGCGCCCTCGATCTTGTCGGCGAGACCGCCGTAGTAGCGGTACCACTCGGCGAGATAGCGGGTCTGCGCGCCCATCTCGGCAATCAGCTTGCCGTTGTCGCGCACCTCGATCTCGCCGAGGCGCGCGGCCTCCCGCTCGACCAGGTCGGCCAGCTTCATCAGCAGGCGGCCGCGCTGCGAGGGCTTCATGTCGCCCCAGCCGTTTTCGAAGGCCGCCTTGGCCGCGGTGACCGCCTTGTCTGCGTCGGCCGCGTCACCGCGCGCGATCCGGGCCCAGACCTCGCCGTCGTAGGGGTTGGTCGTGTCGAACCAGGCGCCCGAGTCCGGTTGCTCCCAGGCGCCGTTGATGTAGTGCTGGTAGGTCTGCATGGCCGTCTTTTCCCTGTCCTGACCCACTTGGTCCTAGTACCCACTATCAGGATTAGGTGCGCCGTCTGATTGCCGAGGCGCTTGTCCGACTAGGGGGGCGTAGGCCCGGCGCTGCGCGCGGCGCGAAAGCGATGCCGAAGCATCGGTGAGCGCCGCTGACGACGTCGGGCGGGCGCCTCGGCAACCCCGCGGGCGCGTTATCAAGGCTTTCGGCCCCGTTGAGACCAATGGGGGTCGCGCGGCCCTTGTGATGG
>JASJEC010000055.1 GCA_030064845.1 Kiloniellales bacterium | reverse complement strand
CGCGCCAGAGAAGCCGTCAACCGAGACGGAAGATCCGCCGTCGTCAACATTTGGGTCGACCCCAACGAGTACGCGCCGGGCACAAAAGCACAGACAATGTACAAGTGAAATTGCGGGCGCCGAGGGTTTTCGCCTGCGGCGCCCCGCCGGTCGGGACAGAGTCTTTTAGGTAAGGGGAGACCATGAGCAAAGCTTTGGAAGGTGTGCGCATTCTGGACATGACGCACGTCCAGTCGGGACCGACCTGCACCCAGCTTCTGGCTTGGTTCGGCGCCGACGTCATCAAGGTCGAGCGGCCGGGCGTCGGCGACGCGACGCGGGGTCAGCTGCGCGACATTCCCGATGTCGACAGCCTCTACTTCACCATGCTGAACCACAACAAGCGCAGCGTGACCCTCAACCCCAAAACCGAGGCCGGCAAGGCGATCTTCGCCAAGCTGATCGAGTCCTGCGATGTCATGGTGGAGAACTTCGCCCCGGGCGCGATCGACCGCATGGGCTTCCCCTGGGAGAAGATCCAGGAGATCAACCCGCGCATGATCTACGCCTCGGTCAAGGGCTTCGGCCCCGGACCCTACGAGGACTGCAAGGTCTACGAGAACGTGGCGCAATGCACCGGCGGCGGCGCCTCGACCACCGGCGAGATCGATGGCGTGCCGATGGTAAGCGGCGCCCAGATCGGCGACTCCGGCACCGGACTGCACCTGGCGCTCGGCATCGTGACCGCGCTGTTCCACCGCGAGAAGACCGGCCGTGGCCAGCGGGTCACCTGCGCCATGCAGGACGGCGTCCTGAACCTCTGCCGGGTCAAGCTGCGCGACCAGCAGCGGCTGGCGCACGGTCCGCTCAAGGAGTATCCGCAGTATCCCAACGGCGAATTCGGCGCGGCGACGCCGCGCGCCGGCAACGCCTCGGGCGGCGGCCAGCCCGGCTGGATCGTCAAGTGCAAGGGCTGGGAGACCGATCCCGACTCCTACATCTACGTCATCACGCAGGCGGCCGCTTTCCCGGCGCTGGCCAAGGCGATCGGCCGCGAGGACTGGCTGGAAGATCCCGAGTGGAACACGCCGGAGGCGCGTCTGCCCAAGCTCGACCGGGTCTTCGGCGAGATCGAGAAGTGGACCATGACCAAGACCAAGTTCGAGGTCATGGACATCCTCAATCCGCTCAACGTGCCCTGCGGCCCGATCCTTTCGATGAAGGAACTGGCCGAGGAGCCGTCCCTCAGAGAGACCGGTACCGTGGTCGAGGTCGACCATCCGGAGCGCGGCAAGTACCTGACCGTCGGCAACCCGGTCAAGCTCTCCGACTCGCCTTCGGATGTGGTCCGCTCGCCGCTCTTGGGCGAGCACACCGACGAGATCCTGAGCGAAGTCGTCGGTCTGAGCGCCGAGGAGATAGCGGCGGCCCGCGACCAGGGCGCGGTCTAACTATAAGGAAACCGGGAGGAGAGCGGCCATGCGGCTGATCGTGAACGGACAACAGGCCTTCGGTAAGGCCGTGCTGGAGGCGCTGCTCGACCGCGGCGAAGAGATCGTGGGCGTGTTCTGTGCGCCCGACAAAGAGGGCAAGCCCGTCGATCCGATCAAGGAGTGCGCCCTCGAGCGCGGTCTGACCGTGCATCAGCCGAACTCCTACAAGGACGCGGAGACGCTCGAGCTGATCCGCTCGCTCAAGCCCGACCTCTGCCTGATGGCCTACGTCATCAAGTTCATTCCCGAGGAGGCGCGGGACATTCCGACCCACGGGTCGATCTGCTTCCACCCCTCGCTGCTGCCGCTGCACCGCGGGCCGAGCTCGATCAACTGGCCGATCATCGGGGGCGCGACCAAGACCGGTCTCACCCTGTTTTATCCGGACGATGGGCTGGACGAGGGCGACATCCTGCTCCAGAAGGAGGTCGACGTCGGCCCCGACGACACTCTGGGCACGGTCTACTTCAAGAAGATCTTTCCGCTCGGCGTCGCGGCCATGGTCGAGGCCGTCGACTTGTTCCGCGAGGGCAAGGCGACGCGGACCAAGCAGGACGACTCCAAGGCGACCTACGAATCCTGGTGCAAGAAGGAGCACGCGCAGATCGACTGGAGCAAGCCGGTCGGCGAGGTCTACAACCTGATTCGCGGCACCAACCCGCAACCGGGCGCCTGGACCACACGCGACGGCGAGAAGCTGGACATCTTCGACTGCACGAAGCTCGACGAGCCCGGCGGCACGCCGGGTGAAATTACCGCGGTCGGCGACCAGGGCTTCAAGGTCTCGGCGGGCGACGGCCAGATCCTGGTCCAGCGCGTGCGTCCGGCCGGTGGCGGCAAGGTTCCGGCCTCGGACTATGTTGCGGCCAGCGGTCTCGCCGTTGGCGCCCGCCTGGGCTGACCGGCGGGTCGCAGAGGGGATCGGCGCCGCCGTTCCTGACAAAGGCGCACAGCGTCCGAACGCTTTGATTGGCGCACTTGGTTCAAAAGGGGGACACCATGCCGAAGAGCGACATCGAGATTGCCCGCGAGGCCGACATCAAGCCGATCGAGGAGGTGGCGGCCAAGCTCGACATTCCGCGCGATGAAATCCTGCAGTACGGGCCGCACAAGGCTAAGCTGTCCTTCGATTTCATCAACGGCCTGGCCGACCGCCCTGACGGCAAGCTGATCCTGGTGACGGCGATCAGCCCGACCCCCGCCGGCGAAGGCAAGACCACGACCACCGTGGGACTCGGCGACGGGCTCAACAAGATCGGCAAGAAGGCGATGATCTGCCTGCGCGAGCCCTCGCTCGGGCCCTGTTTCGGCATGAAGGGCGGGGCGGCCGGCGGCGGCTACGCCCAGGTGGTCCCGATGGAGGACATCAACCTCCACTTCACCGGTGACTTCCACGCCATCGGCATCGCCCACAACCTGCTGTCGGCGCTGATCGACAACCACATCTACTGGGGCCTGGAGCCGGCCATCGATTCGCGCCGCGTCGCCTGGAAGCGGGTGGTCGACATGAACGACCGGGCGCTCCGTGTTATCACCAACTCGCTCGGCGGCGTCGCCAACGGCTTCCCGCGTGAGGACGGCTTCGACATCGTCGTGGCCTCCGAGATCATGGCGATCTTCTGCCTGGCCACCGATCCGGCCGACCTGGTCGAGCGCCTGGGCAAGATCGTGATCGGCCAGAACCGGCAGCGCGAGCCGATCCACGCGACCGACGTCAAGGGGCCCGGCCCCATGTCGGTGCTGCTCAAGGAGGCGATTGCGCCGAACCTGGTGCAGACCCTTGAGAACAACCCGGCTTTCGTGCACGGCGGGCCCTTCGCCAACATCGCCCATGGCTGCAACTCGGTGATCGCGACCAAGACCGCGCTCAAGCTTTCCGACTACGTGGTCACCGAGGCGGGCTTTGGCGCCGACCTGGGCGCCGAGAAGTTCTTCGACATCAAGTGCCGCAAGGCGGGCTTGAGCCCCGATGCGGCCGTGATCGTGGCCACGGTCCGGGCGCTCAAGATGCACGGCGGCGTGGCCAAGGCCGACCTCGGCAGCGAGAACGTCGAGGCGGTCAAGAAGGGCTGCGAGAACATGGTGCGCCACATCCGCAACACCAAGCGCTTCGGCGTGCCGGTCTCCGTGTCGATCAACCGCTTCATCACCGACAGCGACGCGGAGTTGGCGGCGGTCAAGGCGGCGGCCGAGGCCGAGGGCGTGAAGGCCTTCATCGCGACCCACTGGGCCGACGGCGGCGCGGGCACCGAAGAGCTCGCCCAGCACGTCGTCGAGCTGGCCGACAGCGGCACCGCGGACTTCAAGCCGCTCTATCCCGACGACATGCCGCTGATCGAAAAGGTGCGCACCATCGTGCGCGAGGTCTACGGCGGCGAGGACATCACCTTCGACGGCGCCATCGCCAAGCGCTTTGATGAGCTGCAGAAGGACTACGGCCACTTCCCGATCTGCATGGCCAAGACCCAGTACAGCTTTTCGACCGACCCCGACCTGAAGGGCGCGCCGAACGGCTTCACCGTGCCGATCCGTGAGCTCAGGCTGTCAAACGGGGCCGGCTTCATCGTCGCGGTGACCGGCGCTATCATGACCATGCCGGGCCTGCCTCGGGTACCGTCGGCCAACAACATCTACCTCAACGAGGCAGGCCAGATCGAGGGGCTGTTCTGAGGTCGCGACGGAGAGTCATGCCCGCTTGCGGTTGAAAAACTTGAAAAACGCCGCGGTGCTTCCCTGGCCTTCGGCCGGTTGCGGGAGCGGCGCGGGGGAGGAGAGCAGGTGAACATTCATGAGTTCCAAGCCAAGGCGCTCCTCGCCGGCTACGGCATCCCGGTACCCGAGGGGGCTGTCGCCCGTACGCCGGAAGAAGCGGAGCGTGCAGCGCAGGCGCTCGGCGAGGGACGCTGCGCGGTCAAGGCCCAGGTCCACGCGGGCGCGCGGGCCGCGGCCGGGGGCGTACGCATCGTCGAGTCCCCCGCGGAAGCGAAGGCGGCGGCCGCCGAGCTCCTGGACAAGCCCCTGATCACTTCGCAGACCGGTGCCGCCGGCAAGATCGTCCGTCAGGTCTACGTCGAGCAAGCGGCCGACTATGAGCGCGAAGTCTATCTCGCCATCATGGTGGACCGGTCCAGCGGCAAGGTGGCGCTGATCGGCGCCAGCCCCGGCGGCGCCGACATCGAGAAAAGGGCGGCCTCGGCGCCGGAGTCGATCCGCCGCCTGCTGATCGACACGACCAAGGGCTGCCGGCCCGCCGAGACCGAGCGCTTCGCGGCGGACCTCGGGTTCGAGGCGGCGCAGATCTCCGCCGCCGTCGATCTCATGGATGGGCTCTACCGGGCCTTCGTCGAGAAGGACGCCAGCCTGATCGAAATCAATCCTCTGGTGACCCTGGCCGGCGCCGGACTGCTCGCCCTCGACATCAAGATGAGCTTCGACGATAACGCGCTGTTCCGTCACGCAGACGCCGAGGCCTTGCGCGACCTGGAGGAGGTCGACCCGAGCGAGCTCGAGGCGCAGCGCCACGAGATCAACTACGTCAAGCTCGACGGCAGCATCGGCTGCATGGTCAACGGTGCCGGGCTCGCCCTGGCGACTATCGATCTGCTGCGCCAGCAGGGCGGCAGGCCGGCGGACTTCATGGACGTTCGCCCGGCCGCCACCCGCGACCAGGTCGCAACCGGCTTCGCCATGCTGCTGGACAACCCCGACGTGAAGGCCATCCTGGTCAATGTCTACGGTGGCGGCATCCTGCGCTGCGACACGATCGCCGAGGGCATCGCCAAGGCCTGCCGGACCAAGCCGCTCTCGGTGCCCCTCATCGTCCGGGCCGCCGGCACGAACCGCGAGCTGTGCGAACAGATCCTGAAGAGCCGGTCGGTGCCGGCGGTCTTCGCAAAGACCATGGCCGAGGCGGCGGATCGTGCCGTGGCCGCGGCGGGAGGCGAGAGCTGATGGCCATCCTGATCGATCCGAGCATGAAGGTCATCTGCCAGGGACTGACCGGGCGGCAGGCCAGCTACCATACCGAAAGAGCGATCGCCTACGGCACCGAGATGGTCGGCGGCGTGGTGCCCGGCAAAGGCGGCCAGCGGCATCTGGGGCTTCCGGTGTTCGAAAGCGTCGCCGAGGCGCGGGAGGCGACCGGCGCCACGGCGAGCGCCGTCTTCGTCCCGCCGGCCAACGCCGCGGCTGCCATGATCGAGGCCATCGAGGCCGAGATCTCGTTGCTCGTCTGCGTGACCGAACGGATCCCGGTGCTCGACATGGTCCGGGTTAAGCGCGCCCTCGAGGGGTCCAAGACCACGCTCATCGGGCCCAATTCCCAAGGCATTATCGCAGCGGAGCGCTGCAAGATCGGGGTCATGCCGGCCCATCTCGACCGCCGCGGCCGAATCGGCATCGTATCCCGCTCGGCCTCTCTGAGCTCCGAAGTGGTCGAGCAGACCACGGCCGAGCGTCTCGGCCAGTCGACCTCGATCGGCATCGGCGGCGACCCGGTGCACGGCATCGGCTTCGTCGAGTGCCTCGAGCTGTTCTTCGCCGACCCCGAGACCGCCGGCGTCGTCCTGGTGGGCGAGATCGGCGGCACCGCCGAAGAGCAGGCCGCCGAGTTCCTCCGCTCCGCGCGCAGCCCCAAGCCGGTGGTCGCTTATGTCGCCGGCCTGCACGCGCCCGCCGAGCGGCGCATGGGCCATGCCGGCACGGTGAACGTCTTCGGATCGGGCGGAGCGGCCGAGAAGATCGAGGCCCTGCGGTCGGCCGGCGCGGTGATTGCGCCCTCGGCCGCGGTGATCGGCGCCACCATGCGCGAGGCCCTGAGCCGCTGAGGCTCTCTCACGACGCCGCTTCGCCCGCGGGATGGTTAGGCAGGGGGTGGCGGTGCCGAGTCGGGATCACAGAGAAAGGTGACCAGCACCCAGCGCTGTCCCTTCGTGACCGGCAGCGCCTCGTGCAGCAACGAGGTCGAGAACACCAGCGCGGCGCCGGCCGGCGGGCTGTAGCTATGCGGCCCGTACTCGGGAAAGCGCAGCGCCCCGCCCTCGTAATCGTCATTCAGATTGAGCGACAAGGCGAATCGCCGCGGCCGTTCCTGCCTAAGCGTATCGCGGTGCAGGCCGAAGAAGTCCTGCCGGTCGTCCCGATAGGACAGGATGTTGAAGCCCTCGAACCCGTAGGGCGACCGGTAATTGAACACCTTCGCGACCTCCGGCCCGATTCGCCGCGCCAGGGTCTGAGTGATCCGCTTGTCTAGCGCCGGATCGGCCAGGAGATGCTCGAGATTACGCTTCTTGTCGGGATCGAGAACGTTCTCCTGGCCGTCGTAGAGGCCGCCTTCCCGGTGGTTTGACCGCCAGGCCTCGATCAGCCTGCGGCACAGCGCCTCGTCGAAGACGCGGGGCAGCAGCAGGACCGGGGCGCCGCTGTACAGCATAGTCGGCGGCTCCTCGCCCCGGCGCCACGTCTCGACAGCCTCGAGGCAGCCCGAGACATGGTCTCCGAGCGGCGGTCGCCGGAACACCGCCAGCGTCCGCTGATTGGGGTCGAGGGCAAAGGTCGCGAGCTTCGGGCGGAACGGCCGTGTTTCCGGAAAGGCCGGCGGCTCGGGTGCCAGCAGGCGTTCCAGGACCTGGCCGCCGGGATCGCTGAAGGCCGCCGCGTCGGTCCCCCAGGCTTCGGTCAGGCCGCGGAGGACGGCCGGCTCGTCGCGGCTGAGGAAATAGACTTCCAGGCCGGCGCCGCGCAGCCTGTCGAGCTGCGCCGGGAAATCCTGCAGGGCCTCGGCCAGTTCGGGACTTCTGAAGCTCTCGGCGGCAAAGAACACGCTGGGCGCCCCGGCCACTTCGAAATAGAAGATGCGTCTGACCCCTTGCGCGTCGGAGAGCGCAAAGTTGAGCAGGCGGTCGCCCGGCGTCATTGCGATGATGGCTGGCTTCAACTACTCCTCGCTGCGTCTCTGCGCGGCGCCCAAGTCGCGGGTCGTCCGAGGTGAGAGCCGGCCGAAGCCTTGCCACATCTCGGTCATCAAGGTTAGCAAAGTCTTAAGCCTTGCACGGCATTAATTTGTCTCACACCGGTTTCGTGAGATGTCGTAAACTCGAGATGTTGAAGTTCGTGAAGCCGACCTTGGATCAGGAAGACAAGCCGACCGGCCCGGCCGGGACGCCAACAACACGTACTGAGCACGGGGCCGCCAACGGGGCAAAGGGAGCGAACGGCTCCGAGGTTACCCCGCTGTTCGCACGCGCCGTCGACGTAGGGGAGATCGAGGCGGCGCCCCCGCCAATGGAAAACTCCGTGCGCAGCGAGATCCAGCGCGTGCGGCTCGACCTTCTGGCTCGGGAAACCGAACGGCTGCAGCAGAAGCTCCAGGTCATCCTGGAAGAGCGCCGGCACGACCGCGCCGTCATCGATTCCCTTCGTTCGCAGATCGAGGACCTCACCAGGCAGGGCATCCGCATGGCGTCGCGCTCCGAGGCGGGCGACGCGGACGCGGATGGCGATGCCGAACTCGAGAAGCGCATCAAGCCGCTGCTGCACACCCTCCTTCGCATGCTCGAGCAGGCGAAGAAGAAGTCCCGTTCGGTGGCGACGTCCACCGAGGACTTGGGCGTGGTCGAAGCCTCCCAGGAGGACAGCGAACGGACCGACGACGCCTGGTCCCAGATCGACTCCGCGCGCCGCGGAAGCCCGGCAGCGGCGCGCCCGGCGCCGCCCGAGGCCGCCCCGCCCGAACCCGCGCCGCCCGAACCCGCGCCGCCCGAACCCGGGGCGGCCCCGTGGGACGAGAGCGACGCGGAGGACGACATCCCGCGCCAAGACGAGGGCTTCGTCGAGGTCGCCAAGCTGCTGCGGGGCTCCGGCGTCGACGACGACGCGGCGGACGCCGGCAAGCCGCCAGCCGAGTCCGCGAAGCGTGCCCCAACGCCGCCGCCCGCAGCCGCCGAGGCGCCACCCGAAAAGCCCGAAACGAAAACGCCTGCCCGCGGCACCGAGACGAAAGAGGAGACAAAGGTCTCGGGCCAGACGCCTGGCGGCGAGCCCCTGTTGCTCGGAACCCAGAAGACCCCCCGCGTGGAACCGGCGAAACCCGCCACGGAAGCCCGCAAGAACGATCAGAAGCCGGCGGAGCGTCGCACCGGCGCGTCGGCGCCGCGCGCCGCCGGGTCCGAACCGCTTCGTACATCGGGCGGGCCGGCCGCGAGGAGATCCCGCCAGGGGCCGAAGGCGACCTCTCGCGAGGTGACACTGCGTCGGGCCGCCGAGATCGTCGACCGGCTGGGTGCCACCAGCAGATCCGACAGCGGGGCGACCGAGCCTGCCGCCGAAGACGACGCCCGCCGCGCGGCCCCCGCTGCGCCGCCGAGGCAGGAGCCCGAAGCCCCGAAGCCGGAGACCGCGCCGGCGCCTGAAATCTCCCCGAGATCCGAGAGAACGGCGAAACCGGAGATCCCGGAAGAGCGGGAGAGCCCGGTGAAGCCTGAACTCAAGGTGAAACCGGACGTCAGGCCGGAGCGGGAGACCGAAGCGAGGCCGGAAGCAAAATCGGCATCGAAGGGCAGATCGGCCCAGGAACTGATTCGCGAGGCGCGCCAGCTGCGGGAAGCCTCGGAAGAGGCCAATCGCCGCCGCGACCAGGGCAAGGCGGCGGCCCCGGTCACGCGCCCGGCGGAGCAAACCCCTGAGGCGCCCACTGCCGCGCCCACTAGAGCGCCCACTGCCGCACCCCCTGCCGCACCCCCTGCCGCACCCACGGCCGGGGCCACGGAAGGCGAGAGGATCCAAGCCGAGGCACCGAAATCCAAACCGGAAAGCGGCCTGAGCGGCGACTGGTCGGGTATCGAGAGCGATCCGATCCGCGCCGCACTGCCCAAGTGCTTGACCGAGCCTTGGGACGACCAGGAAGAGGGCTCCGCCGCGCTCCGCTGGCCGTTCCGCAAGGCGCGCGGCCCGAAGGCGCAGCCGAAGCCGGCCGGGCCGGAGGCCTCTGCACGCATGCCGGGGCGCGGCGCCAAGGACGGCGAGTAGCACGGCGCCGGGTTCCGCGGCGCGTCACCGCGCTCAACGCCACGATCTTGTTACACTGTCGCTTCAGTCCGAGAACCGCGGGTGATGTCCGGCCGCGCGCGAACCTGGTCTGCCCGCAAACCGGCAGAGCAGGGCAAGTGATCCGCTTTAGGACGAGGGGTGATTGGTGCGGGTCCGTCGCGGCCGGCCTATACATCCGCCGCAGAAATTCCCTTCCAATTGGCGACAGACTATGGGAAAAGCAAACAGGGGAGCGTGACAGCGCCCCTGCCACTTTTACAGGTGGTTTCCTCCCAGACAACTAGGGGTCGCAGTAGACTGCGGCCCCTTCTTTCTTGGGCCTGCCGGTGTTTTACAGAGCGATGACTAGGCCCTGTGAACCATGGCCGGCGCCATTACAGGTGCAGTCCTTGCCGGCATTCTTGTCAGGGCCGTCCGGTCAGACGGCGCTCTCGGCCGGGACCGGCGTCGGGCGCCGCCCGAACTGAACCTCGTTGCCCGGTGCAGGCGCGGTCGGCACGTTGAACGAGAGAAGGAGCGAGATTGTGGCCAGCGCGCTGCCGGTCAGGAAGACCGCGCTCGGCGAGGCCAGCCAGACGAAGCCGAGGCCGACCGGCAAGAAGACCGCCGCGATGTGATTGATGGTGAAGCTCACTCCCGCCGTGGCCGCGATGTCCGCGGGATCGGCGATCTTCTGGAAATATGTCTTGATCGCGATCGCCAGGGCGAAGAAGAGGTGGTCGACGACGTAGAGTCCCGCGGCCACAGCGGGGTTCTCGACGAAGGCGTAGGCCGTGAACACCAAGATCAGGCCGCAGTACTCGAAGATCAGAGAGTTCCGCTCGCCCCAGCGCCCGATCAGGCGGCCGATGCGCGGCGCCATGAAAACGTTGATCACGGCATTGACCAGGAACAGGAGCGTGATCGCGGCGACGTCGAAGCCGAACTTCTCGACCATGAGGAAGCCGGCGAAGACGATGAAGATCTGCCGCCTCGCGCCCGACATGAAGGTCAGCAGGTAGTACAGCCAGTAGCGGCGGCGCAGCACCATGTGACGGTGCTGGCGGACCTTCTCCGGGAAACGGGGGAAGGCGATCCAGGCGAAGGCGGCGATGGCCGCTGTCAGGCCGCCGCCGATGGCGTAGACCCAGGAGAAGTCGAGGCCGGCCAGGTCCATCGCCAGCCAGATCAGCCCGAAGGTGACGATCGAGGCGAAAGAGCCGATCGCGATGATCCGGCCCAAGGTCTCGGGCGCCTTGTCCTTTTCGATCCACTGGAGGGAGAGCGAGATCTGTATCGTCTCGTAATAGTGATAGCCGATCGACATCGCCACGGTCGTGACGTAGAGCCCAAGAATACTGGGAAACAGCCCCGTCACCGCGGTACCCACCCCGAGCAGGAGCAGCGCCAGGTAAGCGATGGTCTGCTCGCGCCACAGCAGCAGCAGATAGACCACGAGGAAGGCGAGGAAACCGGGCACTTCGCGCAGGCTCTGCAGGATGCCCATCTCGGCCCCGGTGAAGGCGGCGCGCTCGATCGCGAAGTTGTTGAGCAGGGCCTGCCAGGTCGCGAAGCTGAGCGGCACGGCCGCCGCCATGAGCAGAAGCAGGATCTCCGGGCGGCGCCAGCGGGCCATGGGCTTCTCCAAAGTTTCGATGGTCCAGGATGTACTCGCCAGCAGTGCGCCTGTCCTGCTATATTCAGCCAAGCTATGTTGCAAGACAGACAGGTCGGTTTCGGGCCGGGGCGAAGGCTCGGCGAGTTGGGCGACTCCGGGCGCTTCATCCAGGCCTCGGCGGTCGATCATCCGGGCCCCCACGAATACCCCTCCCACAGCCATCCGCGGGCGCAGCTGGTCTATGCCTCCGCCGGGGTCATGACCGTGGCGACCGACCGCGGCACCTGGGTCGTGCCGCCGCAGCAGGCGGTCTGGGTGCCCTGCGGCGTGACCCACGCGGTCGCGTCGGGCGGTGGGCTGGCCATGCGCACGCTCTATGTGCACCCTTCGGCGACCGCGGGCCTGCCCGAGGACTGCTGCGTCATCTCGGTCTCGCCGCTCCTGCGCGAGCTCATCCTGCGCGCCGTGACCTTCGACCCGGACCATCCGGCCTCCCCGGCGGAGCAGCGGATCCTGCGCCTGATCCTGGATGAGTTGGCCGCGCTCCCGGCCGAGCCCTTGCACCTGCCGCGGCCGGCCGAGCCGCGCCTGCGCCTGGTGACCGACGCGCTCTCGGCCGACCCCGCCGACGACCGCGCGCTTGCCGGCTGGGCGCAGATGGCCGGCGCCAGCGAACGGACCCTCGCGCGCCTGTTTCTGCGTGAGACCGGATTGACCTTCGGGGCCTGGCGCCAGCGTCTCAGGCTGCTTACGGCGATCGCCCGCTTGGGCGAGGGCGAGGCTGTCACCACCGTCGCCTACGACCTCGGGTACGAGAGCCCCAGCGCCTTCATCGCCATGTTCCGCCGCACGCTCGGCACGTCTCCGGGGCGCTATGTCCGCCTGGCGGCCGCCGCCCAGGGCAAGGCATTGGACAAGGCCGACGCCCGCGGCTAAAGCTAGGCGCCATGAGAAACCTTCAGCTTCCCGGCCGCTCCCCGGTGCGCGCAACCGAGGCTATGGCCGCCACCTCCCATCCCCTGGCCACCGCCGTCGCCCTCGACATTCTCCGAGCCGGCGGCAACGCGCTGGACGCGGCGGTCGCCGCCTGCGCCGTGCAGGGCGTCGTCGAGCCCCAGTCCACCGGTATCGGCGGGGACTGCTTCGCGCTCATCGCGCCGGGCGGCAGCGACCAGATCGTCGCCTACAACGGTTCGGGCCGCGCGCCTGCGGCGGCGCGCGCCGAGTGGTTCCTGGAACAGGGCATCGCGGCGATCGAGCGCCAGACGCCCCACGCGGTCACCGTGCCGGGCGCGGTCGAAGCTTGGGCCCGGCTGGTTGCCGATCATGGCACCATGAGTCTCGGCGATCTGCTGGCGCCGGCCATCGCCTTTGCGCGCGACGGCTACCCGATCCACGACCGCGTGGCCTTCGACATGGCGGCGCAGGTCGAGGCCCTGTCGCTCGATCCGACGGCGAAACGCCTGTTTCTGCCGGGCGGCCGTCCGCCGGCGGCGGGCGACATGCACCGCCAGCCGGAACTGGCGGAGACCCTCTCGCGTATCGCGGAGGAGGGTCCTGACGGCTTCTACAAGGGTTCCGTCGCCGAGGACATGGTCGGCCTGCTCCGGCATTTGGGTGGCCTGCACACCCTGGAGGACTTCGCCGCGGCGGCGGGCGAGTACGTCACCCCGATCAGCACGGACTACCGGGGTCACCGGGTGTTCGAGTGCCCGCCCAACGGGCAGGGCATGATCGCGCTCGAGATGCTCAACATCCTTTCGGGCTTCGATTTCGCCGGCCTGGATCCCCTGTCGACCGAGCGCCTGCATCTCGAGATCGAGGCGGCCCGCCTGGCGCACCAGGACCGGGACTCTTTCCTGGCGGACCCGGCGCAGGCCGACGTTCCGGTGCAACGGCTGCTGTCCGAGGATTACGCGGCCGCGCAGCGCGGGCGGATTAGCCCGGACAAGGCGATGACCGACCTGCCGCCGCCGGCGGCCGCGGGCGGGGCCAACACGGTCTATCTCTGCGTGGTCGACAAGGACCGCAACGCGGTCAGCTTCATCAACTCGCTGTTCAACTCCTTCGGCAGCGGCTTCCTGAGCCCGCGGACCGGCGTCATGCTGCACAGCCGTGGACAGTCCTTCAGGGTCGAGCCCGGTCATCCGAACTGCATCGCGCCGGGAAAGCGCCCCTACCACACCATCATTCCCGGCATGCTCGTGCGGGACGGACGGGCGGTCATGCCCTTCGGCGTCATGGGGGCCCACTATCAGGCCCAGGGTCAGACCCACCTGCTGACCAACCTGCTCGACTTCGGTCTCGACGTTCAGGAGGCGATCGATCTGGCGCGGGTCCAGGCGACGCCGCAGGGCGATATCGAGGTCGAGGAGGGGGTGCCGGCGGCCGTGCAGGCGGCGCTCAGCGGCCTCGGGCACCGGCTCGTCGCGCCGGACGCACCGATTGGCGGCGCTCAGGCGATCCAGATCGACTGGGACAAGGGCACGCTCACCGGCGGATCCGACCCGCGCAAGGACGGCTGCGCACTCGGTTACTAGAGCCAACCCGGTGAATCTGCTCTAAGCCTATGCTCTAGAACGGATTCACATGTTTAGTTGGCAACCACGAAGTGGTTCCACCTAAACATGATCCGCTCTAGCGTGGCAATCGCACCGGCGCGGCCCGAAGCCACGAGGAAAGGCGTCGCCCCGGCGGGTCAGTACTTCTCCGGGGCCAGGTAGAAGCGGTGCTGTCCGATCTTCGGGCCCGCCCTCAGTTGATTGCGCCAGTAGGGATTGACGTAGTCGGCGTGGTACCAGAGCGCGCCCCCGGTCGGGTCCTTCGTGGTGCCAGCGAAGATCCGTGATGCCAGCTGATGGCTGTCGACCCAGGATCGCTGGTCGGTCGGCCGGTCGTTGCGGCCGTCGCACCACCAGGAGAACTGGCAGCCCCGGGTCTTCTTGGCGCCGCCCTGCATGACCACGCCGCAGACGGTCCCCGGGAAGCGCGGATCGTTGACCCGGTTCATCACCACGTGACCGACCGCGAGCCGGCCCAGCTCGGGCTCGCCGCGCGCCTCGTGGTAGATGTTCATGGCCATGCAGTCGAGGTCGCTGGTCCAGTCGATGCCGCGGTAGAGCGGGGTGGCGTCGGGCGTCACGATCATCCAGACGAACGCGGTGCCGGAAAGGCCCGCGGTGATGTGCCGGCCGAACCGCCGATAGAGCGCGTCGCTGGCGCGCGCCGCCAGCCGCCCGCACCAGGCCAGCACCGCCAGGGCGCGGTCGCGCAGCCGTCCGGCGACGGAGCGGAGCAGCGGGTTTCGATGTATTCGAACCAGAAGGCCCCAGAGCAGCCCGCCGAAAGCCCGGCAGGCCGAGCGAGCCAGCCCGAGCGCTTGGCCGGCCACTGTCCCCACTGCGATCGCCTTAGAGCGGGCCATCGGTGACCTCTTTTCCCTGCTCGTGGTCGGCTCGTCCCCGGCGGAGAGCGAACGCCTGGATTTGATAAAGGATTGAAATGTGGCGCTTTCAAGGTGGCGCGCGGGCGGCGGGACGGCCGACTCAAGCCGGCTCCTGGGTCAGCGGGCGGCGTTAATTATGTTGAGGCACTGGAGCACCCGTTCCAGGTCGGAACCCGCTATGTCGAGCTGGATGCCGATCCGTGATTCCCCGGTCCAGACCGCCCGCCCCTCGATTCGCCCCGCAGTCGCGTGCTCCAGGGCGACGGCGCCGAGTTCCGGGGGCTCGCCCGCAAAGTCGAGGCCCAGACCCGACAGCGAGAGATTGGCGACCCGGCAGGCGAGAAGCCGCTCGCCGCAAATCAAGCTGATGGAAGAGAATCCGCCGAGCCTCAAGCGGTTGCGTCCGCGCCTCTCCGGCGCGCCGCGGCTGTTTCGGGCTGCTGTCGTGTCCATGCCGTATGAAGCGACTATAGCCTTTTGGTTAACAAGGGCTTAGGACGCCGGGACCGCCGCTTGTCACGGCGTCGTCACAGAACAAACAATTTCATTGCAAATTTCCCGAGAGAATCGGCGATTTTTTAAGGTTGGCCCGGCTAGGTTGTATAAGGCGCGGGATGGCGACATCCCCTGCGCGATAACGAAGCAGAGGCACGGGGCAGCCATGCTGAATATATTACGTGGGTCGAAGAGGGCGGAACCAGCCCCGGCCTGCGCTCCGGAGCGCGGCACGGACGGCGCGATCCAGATCGACGATCAGAAGCTCGATCTGGAGAGCTGGAGCTACACGGGCTTTCTGGCACGCGATTATCGAGGCCCCAGGCGGGCCGGCGAGGAACTCCAGGTGTCCTGCAAGCTGGCCTTCAAGGGCAAGCCACTCACCTTCTCCTGCAAGGCCAAGCTGATCCGGGTCGACCAGGAGTCCCGCAAGCTGGTCGGCGCTTTCGTCGACCTGGACCCCGCCATCAAGGCCAGGATGGCACAGGTCCTGGCCGGCTAGAACGCCGGAACGCTTCAGCCGCTGAACAGGTACCAGCAGATCGCGACGGCGGCGACAATGCCGGCGAAATCGGCGGTCAGGCCGGCCGCCAGGGCGTGCCGGATCCGACGGACCTGCACGGCGCCGAAATAGACCGCCAGCACGTAGAAGGTGGTCTCGGTCGACCCCTGGAGCGTGGAGACCAGGTATCCCGTATAGCTGTCCGGGCCGATCGCCGGGTCGTTGATCGTGGCGGTCAGGACGCCGAAGGCGCCGGAACCCGAGAGCGGCCTGAGCAGGGCCATGGGGAGCGCCTCGGCGGGCAGGCCGAAGCCTGTGGTCACGCGGCCCACGGTCGTCACCACGGCCTCTAGGGCGCCACTGGCGCGGAACATCGCGACGGCGACCAGAATGGCGACCAGGTAGGGGATGATGCGCAGCGCCACCTGGAAGCCTTCCTTGGCGCCCTCGACGAAGACCTCGTAGAC
>JASJEC010000054.1 GCA_030064845.1 Kiloniellales bacterium | reverse complement strand
CGGATTTGCGCCGGGGCCAGGAGCGGGAGGCGCCGTGGGGTTGGGCCCCACAAGGCCTTCCGCGACGCCGCCCCGGCGCAAATGCGCCCCGTCCCGAAGGGATCCGGCGAAATCGGCCCGCTGCCGCGTTGCTCGTCCTCGAATATGCTCGGCATGTCCTTCCTCCTCGCGCCTAACAGCGGTCGATTTCACTCGGACCAGGAGCGCGCCCTGGATGTCAACAGGCCCTAGCAGGCCGATGAAAAAGCCTGGTGCCCTTGATCGCGGTCATCCTTCGACACGCTCAGGATGAGGGTCAGTGCTGGAACCATTTCGCCCTCACCCTGAGCTTGTCGAAGGGTGATGGTCGGCTAGGCACTTCTTGAGCACCGCGCTAGACGGTCAGGCCCTTGGTCATCACCACGGAAAGGCGCTTGGCGAAGCTGCTGGGATCGGGCAGCGGCTCGCCCTCGAGGATGCGGGCCTGGTCTAGCAGCAGGTGCGCGGCCTCTTCGACATCCTCGCCGGCGCCCGAGCCCCCGACCCTTTCAGCCAGGCTGAGGATCAGCGGATGCTTCGGGTTCACCTCGAGGATCCGCTTCGAGGCGCTGTCGAGCTGCTTGTGCTGCTTCAGCATGCGCTCCAGGTGCATGTCCAGGTCCGACTCGTCGGCGACCAGACAGACCGCGCTCTCGGTCAGGCGTTCCGAGCTGCGGACGTCCTTGACCTCGTCCTTGAGGGTCAGGCGGACGAAGGCGATCAGCGCCTCGAGGCCCTTGGCGTCCTCCTCGCCCTCCGCATCGTCGCCTTTCTTCTCGGCGGTCTCCTCCGATGTGCCGATCTTGCCGAGGTCGGCGCCCCCGCGGGTGACCGACTTGAAGGGCTTTTCCGCGTATTGGCCGACTGCGGGGAGCCAGAACTCGTCGACCGGATCGGTCAGCAGGAGAACTTCGACCCCCTTGGCGGCGAAGCCCTCGAGCTGCGGGCTGCGGGCGAGCTGTTCGCGATCGTCGCCCGTGATGTAGTAGATCGCGTCCTGGCCTTCCTTCATGCGGCCGAGGTAGTCGGCCAGGCTGACCAGGCCGTCGGCGCCGGTCGACTGGAAGCGGGCCAGCTCGAACAGGGCCTCGCGCTGGTCGGAGTCCTCGTAGAGCCCCTCCTTCAGGACGGCGCCGAAGGTGTCCCAGAAGCCGGCGTAGTCTTCCGGCGCCTTCTCGGCCTTCTTCTTCAGCTCGCCCAGGACCCGCTTGACCACGCCGGCGCGGATCTTGGTCAGGACCGGGTTGTTCTGCAGCATCTCGCGGCTGACGTTGAGTGGGAGGTCCTCGGAATCGATCACGCCGCGCAGGAAACGCAGGTAGGGCGGCAGCAGGTCCTCGCACTCGTCGGTGATGAAGACCCGCCGGACGTAGAGCTTCACCCGGTGCCGGCGCGAGGGGTCGAAGAGGTCGAAGGGCTTGGTCGAGGGGATGAAGATCAGGCCGCTGTACTCGATGACGCCTTCGGCCTTGAAATGGAGCCGCAGCCAGGGATCGTCGAAGCCGTGGGAGACGTGGTGATAGAACTCCTTGTACTGCTCGTCCGTGACCTCCGACTTGGCCCGGGTCCAGATGGCCGCCGCGCTGTTCAGGCGCGCCGGCTCGGCCCCGTCCTCCGCCTCGGCTTCGCGGAACAGGACCGGAATCGCGATGTGGTCGGAATAGGTCTTGACGATCCGCTCGAGCCGGGCGCGGTCCAGGAACTCCGCCTCGCCGTCGCGCAGCTTGAGGGTGATCCGCGTGCCCCGCGCCGGGGCGTCCGCTTCGTCTCCTGCCTTATCCCCGGGGGCCTCGGCGACTGTGAAGGCGCCCTTGCCGTCCGAGACCCAGCGCCAGGCCTGGCTGTCGCCGGCCTTGCGGCTGACCACCTCGACCTCGTCGGCGACCATGAAGGCGGAATAGAACCCGACGCCGAACTGACCGATCAAGCTGACGTCGCCCTTCTTGTCCTCGAGCTCCTGAACGAAGGCGGCGGTGCCGGAGCGGGCGATGGTGCCGAGGTTGGCGACCAGCTCGTCGCGGTCCATGCCGATGCCGTTGTCCGAGATGGTCAGGGTCCCGCCGGCCTTGTCGGGCGTCAGGGTGATCGCGAAGTCGGGGTCGCCCTCGACGAGCGCCGGTTCGGTGATCGCCGCGTAGCGCAGGCGGTCGCAGGCGTCCGACGCGTTCGATATCAACTCGCGCAGAAATATTTCCTTGTTGGAATAAAGCGAGTTCGCGACGATATCGAGGAGTCGGCTGACCTCGGCTTGGAAGCTGAGTTTCTCTTCAGTCATGGCCTTTGATTGCGCGAATACTTTGTCTGACATGTGCCCCCCTGTCCCCGAGACCTCGCGTCCCGCGGTAACGGAGGACGGGGCACATATGTGCCGGGCCCCGGTATCCTGCAACCCCCGCCCCACCGGGGGTTTCGCCCGCGGCGGCGCGGTGCGGCCATGACCGAGCGGCCGCCGACCGCCGGCAGCGCGAGCCGGGCCATGGTCGAGGCGATCGCCGCCGAGGCTGCCGAGACCGCCGAGTGGACCGGTTTCGACGCCTTCAGCCCGTCAGTCATGGCCGCCATGGCCGAGGTGCCGCGCCATCTCTTTGTCGATCCCGCACAGCGGCCGTTCGCTTATGAGAACCGCCCGCTCCCGATCGGTCACGGCCAGACCATCTCCCAGCCTTACATCGTCGCGCTGATCTGCGAGCTGGCGGCGATCGGGCCGGGCGACAAGGTCCTGGAGGTCGGCACCGGCTGCGGCTACCAGGCCGCCGTGATCGCCGAGCTCGGCGCCGAGGTGGTCACGGTCGAGCGGATCGACGCGCTCGCCGAGGGCGCCGCCGGCCGGCTGGACCGCCTGGGGTACGACAGGATAACTGTGCACTGCGGCGACGGCAGCCTGGGCTGGCCAGCGGACGCGCCCTACGATGCCGTCGTGGTCACCGCCGCCGCGTTCGACGACGTGCCGCCCGCCCTGGTCGCGCAGCTCGCCGTCGGCGGCCGACTGGTGATCCCGGTGGAGCGGCCAGGCGGCTGGAACCGACTGTTCGCGGGGCGACGCGAGCAGGAGCTGCTGCTGCTCGTCAAGAAGGCCGAGGACGAGGTCTCGCGGCGCTCGGTGCTGCCGGTCGCCTTCGTTCCGCTGATCTCCGGCTGAAGCTATCGGGTATCGGCGCGGCGCTTGCAAAATCAGCTTCGGATCTCGATTCTTTCTCTATGAGCCACGCGCGCGACGGCCGGATCACCGCGGTCCTTGGGCCGACCAACACGGGCAAGACCCACCTGGCGATCGAGCGCATGCTCGCCTACCGCAGCGGCATGATCGGTTTTCCGCTGCGCCTCCTGGCGCGCGAGAACTACGACCGCGCGGTCAAGCTGAAGGGCCGTGCCCAGGTCGCCCTGATCACCGGCGAGGAGAAGATCGCGCCGCCGCGCGCCCGTTACTTCTTCTGCACCGTCGAATCCATGCCGCTGGAGCGGCCGGTCGAGTTCCTCGCCATCGACGAGATCCAGCTGGCCGGCGACCGCGAGCGCGGCCACGTGTTCACCGACCGGCTGCTCCATGCGCGCGGCGTCGAGGAGACCATGCTGCTGGGTGCGGACACGGTCCGGGTCCTGCTGCAGACGTTGATCCCGGACCTGGAGATCATCACCAGGCCGCGCTTCTCCGAGCTCAGCTACGCGGGGCCGCGCAAGCTGACCCGGCTGCCGCCGCGCTCCGCCGTGGTCGCGTTCTCGGCCTCCGAGGTTTACGCCCTGGCCGAGCTGATCCGCCGCCAGCGCGGCGGCACCGCCGTCGTGCTGGGCGCACTCAGCCCGCGGACCCGCAACGCGCAGGTCGGCCTCTTCGAGTCCGGCGAGGTCGACCACCTGGTGGCGACCGACGCCATCGGCATGGGCCTCAACCTGCACCTCGACCACGTCGCCTTCAGTCGGCTTCGGAAGTATGACGGGCGGGCGCCGCGCGACCTGACACCCGCCGAGGTCGGCCAGATCGCCGGCCGGGCCGGCCGGCACATGAACGACGGGACCTTCGGCACCACCAGCGAACTCGGCGCCATGGCCCCGGAGCTGGTCGAGGCGGTCGAGAGCCACAGCTTCGACTCGCTGACCCAGCTCTACTGGCGCTCCCGCGACCTGGACTACAGCTCGCCGCCGGCCCTGCTCAAGAGCCTCGACCGGGCACCGCCGATGCGCATCCTAGCCCGCGCGCCCTGGGCCGAGGACCAGCAGGCCCTGGCGGTGCTGAGCCGCGACCCGGAGATCCTGGACCGGGCCGGCAACCCGGAAGCGGTCGCCCGGCTGTGGGACGTCTGCCGGATTCCCGATTTCCGCAAGACCCTGACCGACCAGCACGTCGCGCTGCTGCGCCGGGTCTACCGCCACCTCCTGGACGGCGAGGGCATTCTGCCGGAGGACTGGGTCGCCAGCCAGATCCGCCACCTCGACCAGACCGGGGGCGACATCGACGCGCTGGTCGCGCGCATCGCCCACATCAGGACCTGGACCTACATCGCCCACCGCGGCGACTGGTTCGACGACGCCGCCCACTGGCAGGAGCGCACCCGCGCGATCGAGGACCGCCTGTCCGACGCCCTGCACGAGAGCCTGGCCCAGCGCTTCGTCGACCGGCGCACGGCGGCCCTGGTGCGGCGGCTCAAGGGCGGCGAGCCTCTGGTCGGCGCGATCCGCAAGTCGGGCGAGGTCCTGGTCGAGGGCGAGTTCATCGGGCGTCTCCAGGGCTTTCGCCTGGCGCTCGACGACGAGGCCGAGGGCGCCGACGCCAAGGCCCTGCGCACTGCGGCGCGGCGCGCCCTGGCGAGCCACATCCCGCTTCAGCTGCGCCGCTTGGAAGACGACGCCCCGGAGGCCTTCACCCTGGGCCCGGGCGGGGAGATCTCCTGGCGCGGCGCGCCGGTAGCGCGCCTGGCCAAGGGTGGCGGCCCGCTCTCGCCGCGCGCCGAGCCGCTGCCGAGCGAATGGCTCGACGGGGCCCAGCGGGAGCGCATCGCCAAGCGGCTCGGCCTCTGGCTCGACGGCTACCTGCGCCGCCGACTCGCCGTGCTCTACCGCGCCGTCGAGGTCGACACCGGACCGGCGGTCCGCGGCATCCTGTTCCAGGTGGCCGAGGCGCTCGGCGCCCTGCCGCGCCGCGACCTCGCCGAGGCGCTCCGCAGCCTCGGCCGCGCGGACCGCCAGGCGCTGGCCAAGCTCGGCCTCAGGCTCGGCCACGCGGCGGTGTACTTCCCGACGCTCTTCAGCGCGCGCACGCTGGCGCTGAGGGCGCTCTTGTGGTCGGTCCATCACGGCCGTCCGCTGCCGGACCCGAAGCTGGCCGCCCTGCTGCCGGCCGACCTGGCCGAGGCGGCCGACGAGAGCACGCTTCAGGCGCTCGGCTTCCTCCGCTTCAAGCGGGGCAAGACAGCGGTCGCCCTGCGTATCGACGCCGTCGAGCGCCTGGCCGGCGAGGCCCGGAAGCTTTCGCGCCAGGGAAGTTTCACCGCGACCACGGCGTTGCTGCGTCTCGTCGGCAGTTCCGAGCCGGCACTCGCCTGTGCCCTCCATGCGCTGGGCTATCGCGCCGAGCAGGGCGAGGCGGGGCCGAGCTTCGCGCCGCGCCGGACCGGCAAGGACTCGAAGAAGCCGCGCCGTGCGCGCCGGCGCGCCAAGGCCCGGCCCGCCCGCGGTTCCGAGGACTCGCCCTTCGCCAAGCTGCGCGACCTCAAGGTGACGCCGTGAGCGAGGCCGGGCTGCGCGTCGACAAGTGGCTCTGGTACGCCCGCTTCTTCAAGAGCCGGAGCCTGGCCGCCAAGGTCTGCGGCGGCGGCCAGCTGCGGCTCGGCGGCGCCCCGGTGACCAAGGCCCACGCCCAGATCCGGGTCGGGGATGTGCTGACCTTTCCCCAGGGCCGCCACATCCGCGTGGTAAAGGTTCTGGCGCTGGCCACGCGCCGCGGGCCCGCGCCCGAGGCCCAGGCGCTCTACGAGGACCTCAAGCCGCCGAGCGCGGCGAACCGCCTGCCGCCCGATACCGCGCCGCGCCGCGCCTCGGGAAGCGGCCGCCCGACCAAGAAGGACCGCCGGGCGCTGGACCGCCTGACCGAGACCTGAGGCCGCCCGTCAAGCCTGGCGCCGGCGGAAGACCACGGAGAGGTTGTTGGCCGGCATGTCGATCGTCTCGTCCAGGGCGAGCCCGGCATCGCGCGCAGCCGCGGCGATATCCTCGAGCGCGCGGACGCCCCATTCGGCGTTGCGGCTGCGCAGGCTGCGGTCGAAGTGGGCGTTGCTCTCGGCCGTGTGGCCGCCGTTGCGCTGGAAAGGCCCGTAGAGGTAGAGCGGCCCCTCGGGCGGCAGGATCGCCGCCGCGCCCTCGAGCAGGCCCAGCGTCGCGGACCAGGGCGCGATGTGCACCAGATTGATGCAGACCACGGCGTCGGCCTCGGCGATCGGCCAGGGCAGGCGGGTCGTGTCCAGGTCGAGAGGGGGCCGCAGCGACGCGAGCTCCGCGCCGCGGCTGTGGCTCAGGATGCTCTCGCGCATCTCGGGATCGGGATCGCTCGGCTGCCAGACCAGGGGCCGGAGGTTCTGCGCGAACCAGCGCGCGTGCTCGCCGGTGCCGCTGGCGACCTCGAGCGCCAGGCCCCGCGCCGGCAGGACGCGCATCAGCACGTCCAGGATGGGGACCCGGTTGCGTTGCGTGGCGGGGGCGAAAAGCCGCAGGTCGTCCACCGCCGTCTCCGATCGCTGCTCGTCCGTCATGGTCTCGACGTGGTGTCGCCGGCGCGGCGGCACAAGTCGGGAATCCCCAATCCGGCAAGGGTTGAACGGCCCACTTCCGGCATGATAGGCAAGGCCATGATCAAGGCAATCAAGGCCCTCCTGAGCAATCCCGGGACCCCGCTCCACCACGGGCCCGGCGAGGAACACGACAGCGAGCTCCAGGTCGCGGCGGCGGCGCTTCTGGTCGAAGCCGCTTCGATGGACGACCGCTTCGACGAGGAGGAGCGGGCGCACATCGAAGACCTGCTCAAAGAGCGCTTCGGCCTCAGCCAGGCGGAGACCGAGACCCTGCTGGAGACGGCGCATAGCCGTATCGCGGAGTCGTCCCAGCTGTTCGGCTTCACCCGGGTGGTCAACCAGGGCTTTTCCGCCGACGAGCGCGTCGAGCTGATCGAGATGCTCTGGCAGGTGGTCTATGCCGACGGCGAACTGGACGATTACGAGGCCAACTTGATGCGGCGGCTGGCCGGGCTGGTGCACGTGTCGGACCGCGACAGCGGCGAGGCCCGCAAGCGCGCTTTGTCGCGGCTGGGCCGGTCCGGCTGACCGGACGGCGCGTAGAGAACGAGACCGGCGGCGATGACGCGCCGGCGCAAGGCTGTGAGGAGCTCTAGAGCATGACCTATGTCGTTACCGAGGCCTGCATCAAGTGCAAGTACATGGACTGCGTGGAGGTTTGCCCCGTCGATTGCTTCTACGAGGGCGAGAACATGCTGGTGATCCACCCCGACGAGTGCATCGACTGCGGCGTCTGCGAGCCGGAATGTCCGCCGGAGGCGATCGTCCCGGACACCGACCCCCAGGCCGAGAAGTGGCTGGAGCTGAACCGCGACTACAGCGACTCGTGGCCCAACATCACCCGCAAGGGCGAAGCGCCGGCCGACAGCGACAACTTCCGCGAAGTCTCGGACAAGTTCGACAAGTTCTTCAGTTCCAATCCGGGCAAGGGTGACCAGGGCTGAACCGAGCCCCGTCTCGCGACACGAGCAACGGCGGCGCCTCGCCATACTGCGCGCGGCGCGGCGCCGGCTCTGCCCGCGGGGTTTGAGTTCTGCGGTAAAATATTGTATATATACAGAGCAATAGCGAAGGGTCTTTAAGTACGGCTTTTCATGAGGGTCTGTGAGCTTTGGGGTTAGGAAAAGCCGTCGACCAGAGAACGCTATGACGGGAACAAGGAGGAGCGCCGCTTCGGCGGGTCGCGCTCCTCTTTAACTTTGTTTGGACAGGCGGTAGGCGCCCCGAGCGCCCTGGCTTCTCCGCCGCGAGGTCGGGTCTGGCATAGGATTAACTGCGATCAAGAGAACGGACACATGGCAAAAGCGAAAAACGTCGACTACAGCGCAGGTGATTTCGTGGTTTACCCGACTCACGGGGTCGGCAAGGTCCTGGGGGTCGAGACCCAGGAAATTTCCGGTGTGACCCTCGAGCTGATCATCATCAAGTTCGACAAGGACCGCATGACGCTGCGGGTTCCGGTCGACAAGGCCGAGAATTCGGGCCTGCGCAAGCTGTCGACGCGCAAGGTCATGGACACCGCGCTGACCACCCTGAAGGGACGCAGCCGGGCCAAGCGCACCATGTGGAGCCGTCGCGCCCAGGAGTATGAGGCCAAGATCAACTCCGGCGACCCGGTGTCGATCGCCGAGGTCGTGCGCGACCTGCACCGCGGCGACGACCAGCCGGACCAGTCCTACAGCGAGCGGCAGATGTATCAGGCCGCGCTCGACCGCCTGGCGCGCGAGCTGGCGGCGCTGGAGAAGATCGACGAGCTGGCGGCGGCCCAGAAGCTGGAGGATCTGCTCAAGGCGGCGTGACCGCGGCGGGCTGTCCAGCCCGCCTTCAAGGGGAAAATCGGGGCCATCCAAGACCTTGCAGAGTCTGTGATGGCCTTTTTCCTTGCCTTTGCGGGCTATTCTAGTCCAGGAAGATGGCCATAAGCAGCTAGGCTTAACCCCGGGAGCGGGAAAACAGAAAAGCCTTCGCTCCTCCCATGGGTCTGATCATTGACCAGAACGACCCCGACGGCCCCTTGCTCGCAGCCCCTGCCATTGTGACGACCGACCGGCGCAAGTTCGCCAGACTGCTTGCCGCGCAGCGGGTCTGGGCGATTTCGGCCATACACGGCGAGGCCGAGCGGCTGGACCGGCTGCACCAGTTGCTGGTCCCGCGCCTCGAGCCGGGCGACCGGCTGGTCTATCTCGGCAACATGATCGGCCGCGGCCCGGCGGTTGCCGAGACCATCGCGCAGTTGCTGCGCTTTCGCACCGCCGTGCTCTCGGGTCGGCACAGCTTCTGCTGCGACATCGCCTATCTCCGCGGCGGGCAGGAGGAGATGTGGCAGAAGCTGCTGCAGATCCAGTTCGCGACCGATCCGCGCGCCACCCTGGAGTGGATGATCGAGCAGGGCATCGGGCCGACCCTGGCGACCTACGGCAGCTCGATTGAGGACGCCCGCGAGCACGCCTCCGGCGGCGCAGTCGGCCTGACCCGATGGACCGCCAAGCTGCGCCAGGCGATGTACGACCGGCCCGGCCATCAGCAGTTCTACACCGCGCTGCGCCGGGCGGCCTATACCGACGACGGCAAGCTGCTGTTCGTGCATACCGGCCTCGATCCCGACCGCCCGCTCGAGGCCCAGCTCGACAGCTTCTGGTGGAGCAGCGGCGCGTTCCGGCGCATCACGCGGCCCTACGGCAGCTACCGGCTGATTGTGCGCGGCTTCGACCCGGAGCATCCGGGGCTGACGGTGACGCCGCTGACCGTCACGGTCGACGGCGGCTGCGGCTTCGGCGGCCCCCTGCTGGCGGCCTGCGTGACCCCTGGCGGCGCCGTTGACGAGACGCTCGAGGCGTGAGTCGAGAGCCCGAGCCAAGGCTCGGTTAGCAAAGCTTTCATAGTACATTTATATTAACTACGGGCTGCAGCCGTCTCTCTTGCGCGGGACGGCGCCGCCAGGCGCCGTCCGGCCACCAGTCTCGTTCCGGACCGCAAGACCATGATCCAACAGCCAGAAGATCCCGCCGCCGCCGCGGCGATGCCGTCCACGGCGATGCCGCCGGCGGCCGAGTTCGCGGGCCGGGGCATCGGAACCCGCCTGCTGATGGCCTTCGCCGTCGTCGCCTCGCTGACCGTCATGGCCAGCGCCGTGGCATGGTTCTCCTTCACCGACTTCGAGGCCGGCCTCTCGCGCACCACCGGCAAGAGCATGCCCCAGGTCCGGCTCGCGCTGCGCCTCGCGGCCGAGGGCTCCGCCCTCTCCGCCTCGGCGCCGACCCTGGTCGCCGCTGCCGACGAGGCCACCCGGTCCCAGCAGCTGGCCGCGCTCGACCGGGGCGCCGGGCGCATGAAGGCGACGCTCGCCGAGCTCACCCGGATCAGCGCGAACCGGCAGGACCTGGCCGCGCTCGAGGCTCTGATCGACCGGCTCCTGGAGCGGGTAGCCGCACTGGACGCAGCGGTCGGCGCCCGCCTCGAGGCCGCCGGGCGGCGCGCCGCCGCGGCCTCGACCGCCAACCAGCTGCACAGCGAGGTCCTGGCCGAGCTGGTGCCCATGCTCAACGACGCCGACTACGAGCTGGTGATTGGCAGCGAGGACGCCCAGACCGGCGACACCGCGGCGATCGAGGCGTTGATGGGCGCCGGCCTGGCCCGTCTCCGGCGGCTGATGGAGATCCAGTCGGAGACCAACCTGCTGGCCGGCCAGATGGCCGCCGGGGCGACCGCCCTCGAGGCCGCGCTAATAGCCCCGATGCGCGAGCGCTTCGACGCCTCGCGGCAGCGCCTGGAGGAGTCCTTCGCCAGGCTCTCCGGGGTCGCCGGCCTCGCCGGGCTGCGCGGCAACCTCGACCGCCTGCTTGCCCTGGCCGAGGGCGAGGCCGGGGTCTTCGCGGTTAGGGGCCAGGAGCTCCAGGCGGCCGCCGACGCCGAGCGCATCCTCGAGGACACGAGGACCGCGGCCAACGAGGTCATCGACCTGGCCAGCGGCATGGTCGCCCTGGCCGAACGCGACGTCGTGGCGATCGCCGGCGAGGCCTCGGAGGCGATCGCCTCGGGCCGCAATTGGCTGCTCGCGCTCACCTTCTGCAGCCTGCTGGGCGCGCTGCTGGTCGGTGTGTTCTACGTCAACCGCCGGATCGTGCGCCGGCTCGCCCGCCTCGCCGGGGCCATGAGCGGGATCGCCGCCGGCCGGCTCGATACCGAGATCCCGACCGAGGGCCGGGACGAGATCGCCGCCATGGCGCGGACCCTGGTGCAGTTCCGCGACACCCTCTCCGAGAACCGCGCGGCCGAGGCCCGGGCCCCTGTCGAAGTCCCGCTAGACACCCCGCCGGAACCCCTCGCGGCGCCCGTCGTCGTCGCCAAGGCGGAAGCCTTCGAGGTCGACGCCGGCCGGCTGGTCGAGACCCTGGCCGGCGCCGCCGCCCGGATCGACAGCGCCGCCCGGACGCTCTCCCAGGCGGCCGACCAGAGCGGCCAGCAGGCCGGGGCCGCCGCCGAGGCGACCAGCGGCGCGACCGACAGCGTCGACCGGGCGGCCGAGACCGCCCGGACCCTCTCCCAGTCGATCGGCCGGATCGGCGAGAAGGTGGCCGGCTCGCTAGACATCTCCCGCGCCGCGGTCGAGCAGGCCGAGGCCACCAACGGCGAGGTCGAGGCCCTGGCCACCGCCGCCGACAAGATCGGCGCCATCGTCAAGCTGATCTCCGACATCGCCAAGCAGACCAACCTGCTGGCGCTCAACGCGACCATCGAGGCGGCGCGGGCGGGCGAGGCCGGCAAGGGCTTCGCGGTGGTCGCCTCGGAGGTCAAGAGCCTGGCCAACCAGACCGCGCAGGCGACCCAGGAGATCGGCCAGCAGATCTCGGCCATGCAGGACCGCGTCAAGTCGGCGGTCGGCGCGATCCACACCATCGGCGAGGCGATCACCCGGGTCGACGGCATCGCCGGCGAGATCTCCCAGGCGATCCAGGAGCAGAGCGGCGGCACCGAGGCGATCGCCGACCAGGTGGCCCAGGCCGCGAATGGCGCGGCCATGGTCTCGGCCAACCTGGACGGCGTCACCGAGACCGTCGGCCAGACCGGCGAACAGGCCCGGGAGGTGCTCGACTCGGTCGGCGACCTGACCCGCGAGGCCGAGGCGCTGCGCGGCGAGGTGCAGCGCTTCCTCCACGGCTTGCGCGCCGCCTGAACGGACAGACTTGGCGCTTCTCGAAGGCGAGAGGGGATCTGTGGCTGAGGGCCAAAAACACTTTCTCACCACAGAGACACAGAGAACACAGAGGAAAAACCAAAGGTTTGTTTTGGCGCGCTTCGCGCGCAACCAAATCCTTTTTGGTTCTCTGTGGTGAACCCTCTTTCTTGGTTCTCGCTTACGGCTCCAGAAGCTCGATCTGTTCCGGGTAGGCGACCTCGATCATCGGGCCGTTGTAGGAATCGAGCCAGCCGCGCACGCGCAGGAGTCGGCCCTCGAGGCTGGCCGGCGCGAGCCCGCTCTCTTCGAAGCGCTTGAGCGCGGCCCGGTCCAGGCTGACCGTGAAGTCGGTCTTCCAGTCTTCGCCGAAGTTGAGGTAGCCACGCCGCCTGATCACCGCGGCGGAGAGCACCCGGCCCTCGACGATCTGGAAGCTGCCGATATAGCGGTCCGTTTCTTCCGGGCCGATCACCGCGAAGCCGCGGTAGGCCCAGAGGCCGCGTCCCTCCCGGCGGGCCGCGTCCTCGATCGCCAGCAGCTCCGGCCAGGCCCGGCCGTTCTCCGGCAGGCCGCGCACCCGGGCGAGCCCCTTCTCGAGCAGCGCGGCCTGGAGCCAGACCTCGCGCCCGCCCGGTCCGGGGACGCGGGCCTGGGCCAGCAGCTGGCCGTAGCGGTTCCTCGGCCGCCGGTCGAACTCCAGGCTGAGCGGCTTGTCGGCCGCCAGGCTCGCGAGCAGCCGCCGCGCCGCCTCGGCCAGCCGGTCGCTGCCCGCTGGCTGCGGCGCCGCGACGGCGGCCAGCTTGAGTTCCCGGCCGTCGGCGAGGCGCAGGGTGTCGCCGCTCATGACCTCGGCGACCCGCGGCGGCTCCTCCGTGCCGGTCGTTCCGTCGGCCGGCTGTTCGCCGGCAAGCAGAAAGCTTGCCGGCAGGACGCCCGCCAGTAGGACGCAGGCGGCGGCGCTCAGGCGCGCTCCCGAAACCATCCCAGGCTCTCGCCGGTCGGACCCGCCGCGACGTACTCCGCGCCGACCCAGCCGCCGTAGCCCAGGCGGTCGATCGCGTCGAACACGGCGGACAGGTTGATCTCGCCGCTGCCGGGCGCGCCGCGGCCCGGGTTGTCGGCGAACTGGATGTGGGCGATTCGCGGCAGGTTCTCCTCCAGGCCGCGTATCAGGTCGCCCTCCATGACCTGCCGGTGATAGAGGTCGAACTGCAGCCGCAGGTTCCCGTGCCCCGCCCGCGCGATCGCCGCCAGGGCCTCGTCCGTGGTCTGCAGCAGGAAGCCCGGGTTGTCGCGGCCGTTGAGCGCCTCGACCATGACCGTGATCCCCTCGGCCGCGCAGCGCTCGGCGGCGTGGCGCAGGTTGGCGGCGAGGACCTCGGCGCAGTCGCTCGGCGTCAGCCCGCGCGGGGTCGTGCCGGCCAGCACGTTGACCCGGCGGCAGTCAAGCGCCCGGCAGTAGGCGACCGCCTCCTCGACACCCTCCCTGAACTCCGCCTCGCGGCCGGGCAGACCCGCGGTCCCGGCCTCGCCCGCCGCCAGGTCGCCGGCCGGGACGTTGATCAGCACGACCTCGACGCCGGCGGCCCGCGCCCGCGCCGCCACGGCCTCGGCCGGGTGGTCGTAGGGGAACTGCAGGTCGACCGCGCGGAAGCCCAGGTCGGCCGCCGCCGCGAAGCGGTCGAGGAAGGGATGTTCCGGCAGCATGAAGCTGGCGTTGATCGAAAAACGTGGCATGTCGTCCCCGGTGCTGGCCGCGCGCCTCGGGCTGCGCTAAGAGGGTGCCGCCGCCGCCGCGCCGGCGCAAGGATGTAAGGCCCCGCACCATGACTGCCTTCGAGCTCTACCCCGCGATCGAGCCCTACGAGACCGGCGTGCTCGAGCCCGCGCCGCCGCACCGGCTGTACTGGGAGGTCTCGGGCAACCCCGAGGGTCGGCCCGTGGTCTTCCTGCACGGCGGGCCGGGCGCGGGCGCCTCGGCCGACCACCGCCGCTTCTTCGATCCCGAACGCTACCGCATCGTGATCTTCGACCAGCGCGGTGCCGGCCGCTCGACCCCGCTGGGCGCGCTGGCCGCGAACACCACGGCCGACCTGGTCGGCGACATCGAGCTGCTGCGCGAGACGCTCGGCATCGCGCGCTGGCTGGTGTTCGGCGGCTCCTGGGGCTCGACCCTGGCGCTGGCCTACGCCCAGGCCCACCCGGAGCGGGTGACCGGCCTGGTCCTGCGCGGCATCTTCCTCGGCCGGCCCCAGGAGATCGACTGGTTCCTGCACGGCATGGGCCGTTTCTTCCCCGACGTCTGGCGGCCCTTCGCCGGGCACCTGCCCGAGGCCGAACGCGGCGACCTCCTGGGCAATTACCACAGGCGCCTCACCGACCCCGACCCGGAGGTCCACCTGCCGGCGGCGCGCGCCTGGAGCGCCTATGAGGGCGCCTGTTCCACACTGCTGCCCAGCCCGGAGACCGTGGCCGCCTTCACCGACGACGGGATGGCGCTCGGCCTCGCGCGCATCGAGGCGCACTACTTCGTCAACCGCCTGTTCCTGGAAGAGGGCGCGCTGCTCGCCGGCGTCGAGACGATCCGCGACATCCCGGCGGTCATCGTCCAGGGCCGCTACGACATGGTCTGCCCGACGGCGACCGCCGACGCGCTGCACCAGGCCTGGCCCGAGGCCAACTACCAGGTGATCCCCGAGGCCGGCCACTCGGCCATGGAGCCCGGCATCCGCGCGGCCCTGGTCGCCGCCACCCGCAAGTTCGCGGCGGGCTAGGCGAGGGCGGCGCGTCCGCACACTCTTGGGTTCCATAGAGGATCGGCGTATAAGGGGCGCCCAAGCGGCCCCGTAGCTCAGTAGGATAGAGCGACGGATTCCTAATCCGAGGACCTGCGGTGGCCAAGTTGTTGTGGTAGTGAGTATATTGCGTCGAAGACCGCCGTGCGGACCGTGGCTGAGGACCGTGATGGCGGGGTGAGCGCCCGTAGCTCAGTCGGATAGAGCACTTGATTCCTAATCAAGGGGTCGGAGGTTCGAGTCCTCCCGGGCGCGCCAAACTCTCCGTTGTGTCCGGCCCGGAGACATAGGTAACACCTTGTACCGGAGACATGGGTTACACCTTCGGGCCGAAGGGCTTTGTTCGACAGTTTGCAGTGATCTCTGCTCCAGGTCGATGTATCCCAAGTCGCAACGGCTCGCCAGGGTCAGGATCAAAGCTGTAGCGCGACGCGGTCTTACGACCGCACGTCCTTGTCACTCACACACCCGGCCCTTCGCCTCGCCGCCGTGGCGCGCCGCCTGGGCCAAACTGGCCAGGGTGGCCCGGAACTGGCGCTGGTCCAGCGCGTTGGGCACCACGGTGACTTCGACCGTGCCCACGGTCTCGGCGATCGCCTTTGCGGCCTCGGCGTAGCGGGGCTCGTGGTCGGCCGAGAGCAGCACGCTGGCCTTGCGCTCCTGGGCGCCCAGCCACTGGACCAGCTCGATGCCGTCGACCTCCATCATGAAGACCTGAAAGGCCACGATGTCGGGCTGGTAATGGGGGTAGAGGGCCATGAACTCCTGCGGGCTCTCGGCGATCCGGACTTCCAGGCCGCTTTCGGCCGCGGCCTGGCGCACCCGGCGCGCAAAGGAGGGCGGCCAGTCGATGGCCAGAAGTTTCTGCTTGGACATTCCAGTTCTCGCAATAGGCAGGGCGGGACAGCCGCGGCGCGCGGCTCCGGCCGGTTGAAAGATCGGGTAAAAATCGGGTTCCTCAGCCGCTCCGGCTCTCAGCGCCGGCGGCCGTTCTGGGACGAGAATTGGGGGCCGCCAGGCGGGCCCGCTTGACCAATGGCGTCAAAAGCTTGACAGCCGGTGCCTGCTGTTCAAGGCTTCGTCCCATAAACAGCGCGTTTGATTGGCGAATTTCCGCTGACGAGACGAGCCTTGCCACTCGAGCCGAAGATACTCGCCGCGGCAGGTTCCGGAATCCTTGCGGCCCTCGAACGGGCCGGCGTGCCGCCGGCGCCGCTCCTGAACCAGGCCGGGCTCCCGCCCGAGGCCTTCCGCGACCCCTCGAACAGGATCCCGCTCCGGCGCTTCGTCCGCCTGCTGGAGCTGGCGGCCCGAGAGACCGGCGACCCCTGCTTCGGCCTGCACCACGGCGCCGCCTACCATCTTTCCGAGGCGGGGGTGCTCGGCTATGCCATGTTGAGCGCACCGACCGTCGGTGCCGCGGCCGTCAACCTGACCCGCTTCATCCGCATGCAGGTCGACCGCCTCGAGGTCGCGCTGGAGCAGGACGAAGCGCAGGCCCGGCTCGGCTTCCGCCTCACGGACGCCAAGATCACCGCGCGCCGGCAGTACAACGAGCGCCTCCTCGCGCTCGCCTTCAACGCCTTTCGGGACACCACGGGCACCCGCTGGTTTCCCGAGGCGGTCTGCTTCGAGCACGAGGCGCCGGACGACGACTCCGAGCACCGACGCTTCTTCGGCGCGCCGCTCCGCTTCGGCCAGGCCTCGAACCAGCTGGTATTCGAGCGCGGCTTTCTGGACCGCCCCCTGAAGACCGCCGATCCCCGGCTGTTCCAAGCCCTCGTGCCCCAGATCGAGACCCAGCTCCAGGCGGTCCCGCAGGGCGACGGGCTTGCCGCCGAGATACAGGAGCTGCTGGCGGCCTCGCTCAAGGACGGACGGCCGAGCTTGGCCCGGGTCGCGAACGAGCTGGGGCTCGGCACCCGCACGCTGCAGCGCCGCCTCAAGGAACGGGACATCGCGTTCTGGGACCTGGTCGAGGGCACCCGGCGGCAACTGGCCGAAAGCTATTTGGACGAGGGGCGGCTGACCATCTCAGAAGTCGCCTACCTGCTCGGCTATTCCGAGCTCAGCGCCTTCTCGCGCGCCTACCGCCGCTGGACCGGGGCGGCGCCGGTCGACAGCCGCCAGAAGCCGCAGCCTTCGGCCCCTGGCTCGGGCTGAAGATAAGGCCGCGGCGGCAATCCCGACCTGTCAGGCTGCGGCTTTACCTGGAACCATCTGGATCCCTGGCTAGCAAACTGGGCTCGGATAGCGGCAGCTTGGACCTGTGAAAATGTGAGAAAAGCCACAGCTTGGGCTATTGGTTTGCACCAACATGGGACCTTTACCTGAAGAATTCTGATGTTTGCCGATATGACCCAAAAACACTTCGCCTGTTTTACTCCTCTCCTGATGGGGCTCGTCGCGTCAGTCGTGGCCGGTTGCGCGGAGAACAAACCCTACCGAACGAATGGCAAGATGCCGTGCACCGAAGGCTGCATGGGTGCGACCATCGAGGAGCATCACAACGCCGGTGACAGTGAAGTCTACGACCTCGCGTTCGTCGAGTTCACCGAACGCGGGAATGTGTTCGATCGAGACCGCTTGAAGCTGGTCCTGGACCATGTGCGTGAGTCAGCCAACCCGAGACCGACGGATCCCTACGAGGGCGTCATGGTGGTCGTGTTTGTGCATGGCTGGAAGCACAATGCATCCCCGGAGGATGAAAACGTCGAGCAATTCCGCAACCTCCTCAGAAAGGCCGCGCGGCTGGGCTCAGAGCAGCACCGAGAAAGAAAACTGGCAAAGCGACCGCGCAAGCTGATCGGCATCTATGTCGGCTGGCGTGGTTCATCGATCACACTGCCCGTGGTCGAGGAGCTCACATTCTGGGACCGAAAGAATGTTGCGGAGAAGATCGGCAAGGGTGGCGTGACCGAACTGCTGATACAACTCGAACAGATCTTGATCGGGCGGGAAGACCGCAAGAAAGAGGTCAATCGAAATCTCTACTTGGTCGTGGGCCACAGCTTTGGCGGCGCAATCGTATTGTCGGCCATAAACGAGGTTTTGTTGGAAAGGGTCATTTCAGCGGAGCCTGCGAAAGATTCGAAGGAAGGCTGCGTCGTGAGCCGGCCGTTCGGGCATGGTGTCGCGCTGTTGAACGCAGCCATGGAAGCAAACGAGGTGTACCAGTTGAAAGAGGTGGTCTCCGGCAGGTGCTACCCGAAGAACCAGGATCGCCTCATGCACGTGATCACCTCGGATGGCGATAAGGCAACCAGATCATATTTCAGGACAGGACAGCGGCTCGGCATGCTGACCTGGAAAGACGCCGAACTCAAACGCGTGCACGCCGTGCACGAGGAAGAAATGACTACGACAGCCGTCGGCCACTACTTGCCGTTCCAGACCGGCCAGTTGTGCGGCAAAAAATCAAAACGCCCCGAGTGCCAGACGCTTGGCCGCCCTGACAAATGCTTTCGCGTTTCACCGGACGGTGAGCTCTTTTACATCTCCTATGTCGAGGGCCCTGAATGCATACCCGAAAGAGATAAGCTGAACCATTTCAAGGTCGGCCCGTACGAGCCGCTAGCCTTCGTGCAGACCGATAGCACGTTCATCAAGCATCACAACGACGTGTTCACGGATTATGTGGCGGCCTATCTGGCGGCAATCCTGGCCGAAGCACGCCACAAGAGGGGAGAAAACATCGAGTCGATGCAAGACGACGCGATTCTCAAAGAGTGCGCAGTCAAGGATTACAAGTTCGGCGACTGCCTGAATGCTTACAAGAAGGCGTTCACCGACATCGAGCTCGACCCGCCGAAACCTGAAGGCCCTGAATCAGGAGCCGCCAACTAGCCAATCCGGACCAAATCGCGGTCCCCGGCGTTTACGGAACGTTGAGCACCTTGGGGTCGGCCATGTTCCTCTCGGCGATCAACGGTCTGGAAGACGAGGCCGCCCGGCAGGAGGTGGTCCGCCTGGGCTTCAGGCCCGAGTAGGCCGCTCCATCGCCGCCGCGCCAGGCAATCGACGCCCGCCCTGCCGCACGCAGACGTCCTTGAATTGCGCTTCGGAACGCGCTTCCCTTGCAACCCTGCATGGATGCGTGACCACGACCAGGGCCGGTAGGAAGGGGGGCCTTATTCCATGGCATGGCGCTTCGATTATCGCCATTTGGGGCTGATCCTGTTCCCGATCGGCGCCATGCTTCTCACTCTCGGGCTGCTCTACCGGGCGCAGCCGGGCCGTCTCGCCGAAACGGCTTGGGCCGGGCTCGAACCCCAGGCCAAACTCGCCGAGTTGATCGCGGGGCACTACCTCTATCTCGCGGCCGTGCTGGCGGTGACGACCCTGTGCATCCCCGTGACCTACTTCGCGCTCCGTCAGATCTTTTCACGCACGCGCGGCACGCAACGTCTCGTGGTCCTCGGCATTGTCGCGACGGCGGCTCTCGCTCTGATCTTCTCGTTGCACGGCGATCTGCTGCAGCTCTGCCTCTTCTCGTCGCTCGGCAACGAGGTGGGCAACCTTCCGGCCTTCCGGGCGATCGGCGTGGACCTGATCGCGGGCACGCTCGGCCGGGTCGAGTTCCCCGCGCGCAGCATCGGGATCTGCGGCCTCGGCCCGGACGCGCCGCTGACCGCCGCCCAGTGGCTGCGCCTTCATGTCGAATTGGGGAACTTCCTCCCGCTCCTGGCGCAGTGCTCCCTGGTCGCAGCCCTTTGCACGGTTCTTGCCGAGCCGGACGTACCGCCGCCCAGCATCGAGGCCGATCGCCAGGTTCTGGTTGACGGCCTGAACGAACAGCTGCGGGCACTCAATCACATCCTCTACGCTGCCACCGCCTTGATGATCGTGGGCATCATCACGATGCACCTCTGGATGCGTCTGCCCGGCCTCGTGCTCGACGGCACCGCCGTCAACACCGTTGCCAAGCAGGCCCTTTCCGTTCTCACCTACTACGCCGTCGGCTTCTGCGCGATCCTGCTGTCGATCTATCTGCCGACGGCGCTGCAACTGCAGCAGCGGGCGAAAAGCCTCGCCGGACCGATCGGCCAGCTTTCGGCCCGGCGCGACCCGGGGGACTGGCTGAAGCAGCAGGGCTTCACCCTGGATCTCAGGTCCCAAGCCGGACAGGTGCTGGCCGTCATCGGGCCGCTGCTTGCCGGCCCCTTGCCGCTGTTCCTCGAGGCGCTCTTGACCGGCGGACCGGCCTGAGCGCGCGCCTCAGTCGAGCGTCGCCAGCGCCGCCTCCCGCGCCTAGTCGAGCACCGCCCTGGCCGCGCCCTTCGGCGGCGGCAACACCGCTGTTGAAGAGGCGCTCTTCCTTGCCAATATCGAGATCCAAGTGTCTTGGCGCGGAACGTTTCCTGACGGGACTCGCGGAGAAGGCTCCGTCGTCACCCCTGCAGTACACAGCCTAAAGCAAGGAGAAGATCCATGAGCACGAACGTCGTGAGCCAGCCGATCCCCGTGACCGACGCCGATTTCGACTCGACCCTCGACCGGGAGGGCCCCGTCCTGGTCGATTTCTGGGCGCCCTGGTGCGGCCCCTGCAAGGCGATCGCCCCGTTGCTGGAGGAGCTCGCCGCCGACTACGGCGAGGCCGCGACCATCGCCAAGGTCAACGTCGACGAGAACCAGGAGAAGGCCGCCGCCTACGGCGTGCGGGCAATCCCCACCCTGGTCCTCTTCAAGGACGGCAAGGCGGTCCAGACTCTGGTCGGCGTCCAGGGCAAGGCCGCGCTCAAGGCCGCCATCGACGCCCATCTTTCGTGAAGCCCTTCTGAGCGGCGGCCCGCTAACGGCCGCCGCCGCTATTCGACCGCCAAAGAGCTTCCGAGCCCTTGATCACGGTCATCCTTCGACGAGCTCAGGATGAGGGTGAGTACCTGAAACATTTCGCCCTCACCCTGAGCTCGTCGAAGGGTGATGGTGCCGGCTAAGCACTCTTTCAGCCGCCGTTCTGACAGCACGGCCCGCTAATGGCTGCCGCCCCTCACTCCATCACCAGCACCTTGGCGCCTCTGACCGGTTGGCGCTTCAGCGCGACCAGGGCCTCGTTGGCCCGCTCCAGGGGATAGGTCTCGACCTCGGGGCGGATCGGGATCTCGGCGGCGATCTTCAGGAAGGCCTCGATGTCCGCGTGGGTCACGTTGGCGACCGACTTGATCTCCTTCTCCAGCCAGAGGTGCGCCGGGTAGCTGAGCCGCAGCAGCTCGGCCTTGTCGCCCTCCTCCTTGCGGATCGCGTTGATCACCAGGCGGCCGCCGGGCGCGAGGCTGGCGAGCGCTTCGACCACCGGCTTCCAGGCCGGCGTGGTGTCGATGATCGCGTCGAGCGATTCCGGCGGGCAGTCCTCGGTCGCGCCGGCCCAGGCGGCGCCCAGCTCGAGCGCGAACTCGCGGGCCGCCTTGTCGCGGGCGAAGACGTGGACCCGGCAGTCCGGATCGAGGTGGCGGGCGAGCTGCAGCACCAGGTGGGCCGAGCCGCCGAAGCCGGTCAAGCCGAGGCGCCCGCCCGGCGGCAGCCCGGCCAGGGTGTAGGACCGGTAGCCGACCGCCCCGGCGCAGAGCAGCGGCGCCGCCTCGGCGTCGGCGAAGACCTCGGGGATCGGTGCGGCATAGGCCTCGGGCACGGTCATGTACTCGGCGTAGCCGCCATCGACGTCGCGCCCCGTGGCGACGAAGGCCGCGCTCAGGTTCTCCTGGGACCCGCCCGAGGAGTGGTGGATCCAGCCGACGCCGACGCGCGCGCCCTCGGCGAAGCGCTCGGCGCCCGGCCCGCGTTTCTCGACCCGGCCGATCACCTCGTGGCCCGGCACCACCGGCAGGCGGGGCGGCGCCGTGCGGCCCTCGATCTCGTCGAGTTCGGTGTGGCAGACGCCGCAGGCCAGAACCTTCAGGCGCACCTCGCGCGGCCCCGGCTCGGGCCGGGGGATCTCTGCCAGTGTCAGCGGCGTGTCGCAGTCGTCCAGCGACACGATCCGCTCCAGCAGCATGGCCTTCATGGTCGCGCCCATGCGACGAGCCTATCCGGCGGCGCGCCCACCGCCATGACTCAGGTCATGAGCCTTCGCCTTCCCGTGGCCGGGTCTTGGCAAGATCTGGTCCCGCCGACGCTGTCTCGCGTCGTCGCAGCACTTCCGGCATTCCTCTTGATCTCTCCGCGGACCCACGGTGCCCGGAGCAGGTCTGCCGTGTCTTTAGGGCTTCGCGCAGCGCGGCAGAGGGCCCGCGCGCCCCGGTAAACGCCCTATTCGGCGCGATCGCCCTAGTCGGCTTTCTCGGCGGTCTTTTTTTCGGCCGCTTCCTTGGCCAGGCGCAGGGCCTTTAGCTTGGCGATCTGCGCGTCGGATTCCTGCTCGGCCTTTTCTTTTTGTTTCCGATACTCATCGGACTTCTTCTGTGATGCGGCGAACATCTGTTCGGCCTTCGCTCTCGCTGATTTCCGCATAGTGATGTCCTCGGGTTTGGCTTCTCGCTTCCCTCCTAGAGCAGATCCGTGTTTGAGGAATCGCCACGGGCGATCCATCAACCCGGTGAATCTGCTCTAAACCTTGGATGTAGAGCGGATTCACATGTTTAGTTGGAAACCACGTAGGGGTTCCATCTAAAGATGATCCGCTCTAGCGTCCGGCACGCGCGGCAGGCGCAACCCTTCCCCGGTTCGCCGCCGTTTCCACGGGCCCGCAAGAACCCGCCCATTTTGCCGTTCCTCGCCCGCGGCGCGAGGGAAATCCGGATGACGGTCTGGCCTACGTCGCGGCGCCGCCTCCGGTTGTGGCCGGAGGCGGCGGCCCTCACGCTTAGTCGATCAGGGAAAGGTTCTCGGCCGAAGACTTGCCGTTACGACCCGGCTGGAGCTCGTAGGAGACCTTCTGCCCTTCGGCGAGCGAACTCAGGCCGGCGCGTTCGACGGCCGAAATGTGCACGAAGGCGTCGCTGCCTCCATCTTCCGGTTGGATGAAGCCGAAACCCTTGACCGGGTTGAACCACTTAACAGTACCAGTAGCCATTCTTCTATCTTCCTCTAACAGGGGTTGCGGGCGCGGCCGCGAGATGGCGCTGCGCTCCGGTTTCACGTCCACATTGTCAGGGGATCACTAAGCTAATCGGCGTACCGGTCGTTTAGGTAGCACCAAACAAATGCAACGTCTGGGCAAGATGGGCCATTTCTCCGAGAAGTCAACAAGCTGCCCCAAGCGCCGGCCGCGGCTCTACTGCGCATCGCGCAATGCAATCAAGGCAGGACGCACGCGTCCTCTCGCTTCTTGTAGGGCTTCTCGCACTCCCAGCCGTTTCCTGAGAAATCGAGATAGGCGTTCTCCGGCAAGCTCAGGACGACGCAGGCGCCTTCGAGGGCACGATATCCGCGATTACATTTCCATCTGGGACCTAGCTTGGACTTCACCAGGTAGCAATTGTTCGGGACAGACCTTGGATTTGAGAAGCCCGCGTGAACCAACGCCGCAATTGACGCGCCGGCCCCGGCCCAGCCATTGTTCGGGGGTCGAGCGAGGGGTTGGGAATGAGCGAGGGGTCGAGGCCGAACGGCGTGCCGGAACAGGCCGAGGTGGTGGTGATCGGCGGCGGCGTCGCCGGGGTTTCCACCGCCTATTTTCTGGCCAAGCGGGGCTTGCCGGTGGTGCTCTGCGAGAAGGGCCGGATCGCCGGCGAGCAGTCCTCGCGCAATTGGGGCTGGGTGCGCAAGCAGGGCCGCGACCCGCGCGAGCTGCCGGCGATCATCGAGAGCCTCCGGATCTGGGAAGGGCTGGAGGCGGAGATCGGGGCCGACCTCGGCTGGCACCAGGGCGGTGTCACTTATTTGGCCGAGAGCGAGAAGGAGATGGCCGGCTTCGAGTCCTGGCTCGAGCACGCCCGGCAGTACCAGCTCGACAGTCGCATCCTCTCGCCCGAGGAGACCGACGAGCTGCTCGGCCAGGAAGGCCGCAGGTGGGCCGGCGCGCTCCACACGGCGAGCGACGGCCGGGCCGAGCCGGGCAAGGCGGTGCCGGCCCTCGCCGAGGCCGCCGAGCGCCTCGGCGTGACGATCCTGACCGACTGCGCGGTCCGCACCCTCGAGACCGAGGCCGGCCGCGTCTCCCGCGTGGTCACCGAGAAGGGCCCGATCGCCTGCAAGGCCGTGGTCTGCGCCGCCGGGGCCTGGACCAGCCTGTTCAGCCGCAACCTCGGCCTCGACCTGCCCCAGCTCAAGGTGCGCGCCTCGGTGCAGCGCAGCAAGCCCGCGCCGCTGGTGACCGAGAGCGCCTTTTCCTGCGGTGAGGTGGCGCTGCGCCGGCGCCAGGACGGCGGCTACTCCATCGCCCAGAGCAGCGTCCACACCTACGAGATCGTGCCCGACTCCTTCCGCTACTTCCGCCAGTTCCTGCCGGCGGTGCGCGAGACCTGGCGCACCACCAAGTTCCGGGTCACCGGCTCCTTCCTTGAGGAGCTCTCCTGGCGGCGCGGCTGGAAGGCCGACGAGGTCAGCCCCTTCGAGCGCCACCGGGTGCTCGACCCCGAGCCCGACCACGCCCTGCTCGACAAGGTCATGGCGGCGGCCAAGCGCCACTTTCCGCAGCTCGCCGGCCTCGAGGTCGCCGAGCGCTGGGCCGGCATGATCGAGACCACGCCCGACGCGATCCCGGTGATGGGACAGGTCGACGGCATCGAGGGCTACTACCTGCTGACCGGGCTCTCGGGCCACGGCTTCGGCATGGGGCCGGGGGCCGGGATGCTGCTGTCGGAGCTGATCGTCGACGGCCGCGCCCGCGTCGACCTGGAGCCTTTCCGCTTCTCGCGCTTCACCGACGGCTCGAAGCTCGAGCTCTACACCATGCTCTAGGCGCTCGCCGAATGGCCCGGATCGATCTCGCCGCGCGGCTCGACCCGCAGATGGCCGCGGCGCTCGGCAAGAGCCAGGACCTCGCGCCGGGCCTCACGGCGATCCCCGACCTCCCGATCCCGGAGCTGCGCCGGCTCTATGCCGAGGAGCGGCGCTTCTGGAATGCGGACCGGCCCGAAGTGGCGCGGGTGTTCGAGGACAAGCTGCCCGGCCCCGCGGGCGACATCCCGATCCGGATCTACCACCCGAGCGAACGGACCGACCTGCCGGCGCTGATCTTCCTGCACGGCGGCGGCTGGATCATGGGCAGCCTGGACACCCACGACAAGATCATGCGCGTCCTGGCCCTGGAGTCGGGCTTCGCCGTGGTCGGCGTCGACTATTCCCTCGCGCCGGAGCACAGGTTCCCCACGGCGCTGGACGAGACGCTGGCGGTGGTCGGAGCCTGCGCCACGCTCGGCGGCGATTGGGGGCTCGATCCCGCGCGCCTGGCGGTCGGCGGGGATTCGGCCGGCGCCAACCTCAGCCTCGCCGCGCTCTTCGAATGCCGCGACCGGGGCCCCACGCTCTCCGCCGGCCTGCTCTACTACGGCGCCTACGGGCTCCAGGATTCGGCCTCGCGCCGGCTCTACGGCGGGCCAGAGGACGGGCTCTCAACGCGCGACCTCGACTACTACCGCGACTGCCTGGTGCGCTCGCCGGCCGACCGGGCGGACCCGCGGATCGACCTGCTCACCCGGGACCCGGCGGGCCTGCCGCCGCTCTTCATCGGCGCCGCCGCGCTAGACCCGCTGCTCGACGACAGCCGCGCCCTGGCGGAGCTCGCCGCGGCGGCCGGCGTGCCCCACGACCTCACGGTCTATCCCGGGGTGCTGCACGGCTTCCTGCACCTCAGCCGCATGGTCGACCTGGCGCGCAGCGCGCTGGAGGATGGCGCCCGCTGGCTGTCGTCCCAACTCGCCCCCTAGAGCAGATCCGGGTTTGACTGAATCGCCATAGGCGATCCATCAAACCCGGTGAATCTGCTCTAAACCTATGTCGTAGAGCGGATTCACATGTTTAGTTGGAGACCACGAAGTGGTTCCATCTAAACATGATCCGCTCTAGTTGGCGTATGATGGGCAGGAAGCAGCTTCGGCTGCGCCAAGAAGATCGTTGTCAGAGAGGAGGACCTCGTCATGACGATCTACATCATGCTGGCCAACTGGACCGAGCAGGGCGCCAAGAACGTGCGGGACTCGCCGCGTCGCCTCGACGCCGCGAAGAGCGCGCTGGAGGAGGTCGGCGGCCGCTTCCAGTCCTTCTTCATGACCATGGGCGACTACGACATGATCGCGGTCTACGAGGCGCCCGACGACGCCGTGGCGGCGCGCTTCACCCTGCAGCTGGCGCAGCAGGGTTTCGTCAAGACGCGCACGCTGAAGGCCTTCCCGGAGGCCGCCTATCGGGAGATCGTCGCGTCGCTGGCCTGACTCCAGGCCGCTGGCGCCGGTTCGCCGGAAGCGGCCTTCGCCGCAGTCCGATTGTGAGGTCGCATGCCGCCGCGTGACTGGGCGCTGGCCTTCATGGTGCCGCTGATCTGGGGCCTCGGCGTTACCTTCGCCAAGGCCGGGCTGGACGAGTTCCCGCCGCTCTTCCTCATGGGGCTGCGCTTCTCGCTGACCGCCCTGATCCTGGTCTGGTTCGTCCCGATCCCGCGCGGCAAGCTGCGCGGAATCTTCTGGGTCGCGGCGGTCGGCGCGACCCTGCAGTACGGCCTGACCTTCACCGGGCTGCTGTTCCTCGACGCCTCGCTGGCGATCATCCTGATCCAGCTCGAGGTGCCCTTCGCCACCATGCTGGGCGCGCTGCTGCTGGGCGAGCGGCCCGGCCGGCAGCGCCTGGCCGGCATCGCAGTTGCCTTCGCCGGGGTCGCCCTGATTGCCGGCCAGCCGACGCTGCAGGGCCAGCTCTGGCCGATGCTGCTGGTGGTCGGCGGCGCCTTCACCTGGTCGGTCGCTCAGATCATGGTCAAGCGGCTCGGCGGCGGCATCGGGGGCTTCGCGCTGATCGCCTGGGTCGGCGTGTTCGGCGGTCCCCAGATGATCCTCGCCTCGCTGGTCCTGGAGAGCGGCCAGCTCGAGGCGATCCGGACCGCGACCTGGGTCGGCTGGGGCACGGTGGTCTACCTCGGCGTGGTGATGACCGCCCTGGGCTACGGCATCTGGTACCACGTGCTGGAGAAGCACCCGGTGGGCCAGGTCGCCCCGGTGCTGCTCACGCTGCCGGTCTTCACCATCCTCGGCAGCATGGCGCTGCTGGGCGAGCGGCTGCAGCCATCGGTCGCACTGGGCGGCGCGGTCGTGGTCGCCGGGGTCGCGATGATCGTGTTCAAGCGCGGCAGCATGGCGGCGAAGCCAGAGGGCGCGGCCGGCGGCTGAGCACGATCCGCGCGCGGCCCCGTTTCTGCAGCATTTTTCCTTCTTGGAACATTTTTGCGGCGACGTTTGTCCCGGCCGTGCCGACCTTGCCCTGGAAGTTGTCCTCTGGCATACGTCGCCGCGAGGTCGAACCTGGACCGGGACCCCCATGAGCAAGCCCAAGGTGATCGTCACCCGGCGCTGGCCGGAGGCGGTCGAACAGCGGATGAGCGAGCTGTTCGACGCCGAGTTCAACGCCGACGACCGGCCGATGGACCGCGCCGCGCTGAAGGCCGCCTTCGGCGGCGCCGACGCGGTCTTCGCCACGGTCAGCGACCGGATCGACGCGGCGGTGCTGGCAGGCCCGGTGCGCGCCCGCTTCCTCGGCAACTTCGGCGTCGGCGTCGAGCACATCGACATCCAGGCGGCCAAGGCGCGGGGCATCGTGGTCACCAACACCCCCGGCGTGCTGACCGACGCGACCGCTGATCTCACCATGACCCTGATCCTGATGGTGGCGCGCCGGGCCGCCGAGGGCGAGCGCCACGTCCGCGCGGGCGCCTGGACCGGCTGGCGGCCGACCCACATGATGGGCGCCCAGGTCGCCGGCAAGACGCTCGGCGTCATCGGCCTCGGCCGCGTCGGCAAGGCGGTCGCCCGCCGCGCCGGCGCCGGCTTCGGCATGCGCGTCTTGAGCTACGGCCGCAACATTCCCTCCTTCGAGGAGGCGCGCGCCGCCGGGGTCGAGCCCTGCGCCACCCTGGGCAAGCTGCTGGAGGAGTCGGACTTCGTCTCGCTGCACTGTCCCGGCGGGTCCGCGAACCGGCACATGATCAACGAAGAGTGCCTCCAGCGCATGAAGAAGACGGCCTACCTGATCAACACGGCGCGCGGCGACGTGGTCGACGAGCCGGCCCTGGTCCAGGCGCTGAAGAGAGGCGTGATCGCCGGCGCCGGGCTCGACGTCTACGAGAGCGAGCCCAGGGTCCCGCCCGAGCTGCTGGCCATGGACAACGTGGTCCTGCTGCCCCACCTGGGCAGCGCCACGATCGACACCCGGGTCGCCATGGGCATGAAGGTGGTCGAGAACGCCAGCGCCTTCTTCAGCGGCGGCTCGCCGCCGAACCGCATCGTCTAACGGCTCCAGACAGAACTGAGACCTTGATCACCGTCATCCTTCGACAGGCTCAGGATGAGGATAAGTACCTGCGATACAGCGTCCTCACCCTGAGCCTGTCGAAGGGTGATGGTGCCGGGCTGGGCACGTTTTCAGCAGCCTGTTAGGGCCCGCGCCATGTCCCCCTCGGCCGGTCCTCGGCGCATCCTCCGGGTCCTCAGGACGCCCAACTACAGGATCTACACCACCGGCTCCTCGGTCTCCCTGGTCGGCATGTGGATGCAGCGGGTCGCGGTCGGCTGGCTGGCCTGGGAGCTCACCGGCTCGGCCGCGTGGCTCGGGATCCTGGCCTTCGCCGAGCTCTGCCCGACCGTCGTCATCGCGCCCCTGGCCGGCGCGCTGGCCGACCGCCTTGACCGGCTCAAGGCGCTGCGGCTGGGGCAGAGCCTCATGTTCCTGCAGTCGCTGTCGCTTTTCTCGCTGACCGTCTCGGATCTCATAACGATCTGGTGGCTGCTCGCCCTCACGCTGTTCCACGGGATCGTCGTGGCCTTCAACCAGCCCAACCGCCTGGCGCTGGTTCCCAGCCTGGTGGCGCGCGACGACCTGCCGGCCGCGGTCGCGCTCAACTCGGTGATCTTCAACACGGCGCGCTTCGTCGGCCCGGCGGCGGCCGGCGTCGCCATCGTCTCCTATGGCGTCGAGGTCGCCTTCGCGGCCAAGACCCTGGCCTCGGCCTGGTTCATCCTGGCCCTGTTCCGCATCGTGCTGCCGCGGCCGGCGCGGGGCGGCGGCGGGGCGGCCGGCGCGCTCGCCGGGATCGCCGAGGGCCTGGGCTACGTCCGCCGCCACGGCGCGATCGCCCCGCTGCTCCTGCTGCTCGCCGCGGTCAGCGTCTGCGCACGGCCCTTCGTCGAGCTGCTGCCCGGCTTCGCCGACGCGGTCTTCGCGAGCGGCGCCCCGGGCCTCGCCATGATGACCGCGACCCTCGGGCTCGGCGCCATGGCGACGGGCCTGTGGCTGGCCGGCCGCGATCCGGCCCGGCCGCTGGCGCCCCTGGCGCTGGCCAGCCCGCTGGTCGGCGCGGTCGCGCTCATCGGCTTCGTCGCGGCGCCCAGCCTGGCCCTCGCCCTGCCGGCGCTGCTGCTGGCCGGCGCCGCCGCCGTGACCAGCGGCATCGCGACCCAGACCGTGCTCCAGCTCGCCGTCGACGGTCCGCTGCGCGGCCGGGTCATGGCGCTCTACGGGCTGATCTTTCGGGCCGGTCCGGGCTTGGGCGCGCTGATCATGGGCGGGGCCTCGGAGCTCCTAGGCCTGCGCCTGCCCGTCGCCGCGGGCGCGCTGCTGACGGTGCTGGCCTGGGCGCTGGTCTGGCGCCGGCGCGCCGCCGTGACGGCCGCCGCGCGGCGTGACGCTTAGAGCAGACCCGGGTCTGCTCTAACAAATTGATATCGAGCGGATTCACATGTTTTGCCGGAACCGCGAAGCGTTTCCGTCAAAACATGATCCGCTCTAGGTCCGCCGCCGCGGACGGTAGTTCCGCTGTCCGGTGATCAGGGTCCAGCTGACCAGCCGCTTGAGGACCTTGCCGAGGGCATCGTCGAAGGCGTCGATGATGTCGTCGAGCCGGTCCGCCGCGGCGGGCACGACCTGGTCGAAGTTCTGCGAGCCGACGATCCGGCGGCTCGGCATCTGGACCAGCTTGGCGTTGATGCCGACGTGGGCCGAGGGATTGCCGGAACCGTTGTAGTCGGCCTGGAACTCGCGGATCTCGGTCTTCAGGATGAAGTCGGCCCTGAGGCCGACCGACTCGCGTCCGACCGAGACGATCCGGCCCGAGTTCTCGAAGGACTCGATGATCAGCGTCTGGATCATGGCCGGCGCCCGGTCGGTCCAGTTCGCCCGCGCGTAGTACTTCAGCTGTTTCGGATTGGGCCAGAGCGCGATCCGCGGACTGTTCAGCCCTGCGTTGGCCAGCGGCGCCTCGAGCACGAGCTGCCATTCCACCGTGGGAACGCTCTCGTCGAAGGTGCTCTTCGGCGTCAGCCGATAGATCGTCGGCGGCGGGCCCTGGCCGGGCACGATCGTTTCGCAGGCGGCCGCCGCGCCGGCCGCGGGAACGACGGCCAGCGACTTGAGAAAGAGCCGGCGGGTGCGGAGAGCTTCACTCATTGATTGGTCTCGTAGCCTTGTTGTTGGTTGCCGAACAGGAAGCGGGCGGGATCGCGCTCGACCTGGCTGGTCACCCGGTTCAGGCCGAGCATCACTTCGCGCGCTTCGACGATCAGGTTGCTGAGCTCCAGCAGGCCGACCGAGGTGAACTCCTTGATCGGCTCGCGGTTCTCCACGAGCAGGGCCTCCATCTCGCCGAGGGCCGCGTTCGCCTGCTTGGCGGTCGCCTGCAGATCCTTGACCAGGACATTGAAGTCCTGCTCGACGCCGGCCACCGAGCCGTCGAGGGTTCCGGCGAGCTCACGCACCGCCGTCAGCGAGGACTCGGCCTCCTTGAACAGGGAATCGGTCTTGCGGTCGAGATTGCCGGCGAAGTTCTCCGCCGCGGCCGAGGCCTCGCGCAGGTTCTTCATGGTCGCCGAGGCGTCCGAGATCAGCGTCGCGATCTCCTGGTTCTGGTCAGCCACGGCGCCGGTCAAGGCTTCGACGTTCTCCAGGATCCGGCTCAGGTTGGCGGCGTTGTCCTCGTTGAGGATCCGGTTTGCGCGCGCCAGCAGCAGGTTGGCGCCCTCCAGCAGATCGGGCGCGCCGGCCAGGACCTGCTCGAGCGACGATTGGCGCGAGGGGATCTCGGGATAGCGCTGACCGCTCTTGGCGGTCAGCGCCGGCGCGTCCGCCGAGCCGCCGGACAGCAGCACGTAGAGCCCGCCGGTCAGGCCCTGGATCTCCAGGCTCGCCGTGGTGCCTTCGCGCACCGGCGTGTCGGCCTGCACCTCGATCGTCGTCTTGACCTGCCCCAGCATGACCTTGTCCAGGTGGAGATCGATCACCTCGCCGACCCTGACGCCGCTGAAGCGCACCGTGCTGCCGACCTGGAGGCCGGTCACCGAGCCCTCGAACAGGATGTCGTAGCGCGCGACCTCGGTGTCGAACTCGAACTTGGCGAGCCAGATGACGAAGCCCAGAAGCCCGGCGGAGAAGGCGAGCACGAAGCCGCCGACGAGTAGGTAGTTGGCGCGGGTTTCCATGATGTTCCGGCTCCTTGCCCGGGTGTCTTTGGGCCTACGATCCCGACGCCGCCGACACCTCGGCGGCGCGTCCGCGCGGCCCGCCGAAGTAGTCCTGGATCCAGGCGTCGGGCTCGCGCCTCAGGCTCTCGATGGTGCCGAGCTTGACCTTCTTGTTGATCAGGACGGCGAGACGGTCGCAGATGGCGTGCAGGCTGTCGAGGTCGTGGGTCACCATTACCACGGTCAGCTTCAGGGCACGCTGCAGCTCGGCGATCAGCTCGTCGAACTTGGCCGCGCCGATCGGGTCGAGCCCGGCGGTCGGCTCGTCGAGGAAGAGGATCTCCGGGTCGAGCGCCAGCGCCCGGGCCAGGCCGGCCCGCTTGCGCATGC
>JASJEC010000053.1 GCA_030064845.1 Kiloniellales bacterium | reverse complement strand
CGGACAGCACCGCGCAGACCGTGGAGAGTGTGAGAAATGCGGGCTAGCTTTTCGCCGTCTCGCCGTTGCGCCGGCCGAGCCGGTGCCAGTCGACGTTCCGGGTCGCGTACATCGCGGCCGCCAGGGCGGCGAAGAGCACGAAGGACCCCGAGAGCAGGGCGTAGTCCTCGGAGCGGAGCGTCAGGTAGAGGTAGCCGTAGATCGTCGCGAGCAGGGCGCCCACCAGGCCGCCCTGCCGGGCGCTCGCCATGATCTTGCCGCTGTAGAGCGCGATCAGCAGGGTCGAGGCCCCGGCCGCCACCGCGTAGGCAGGGGTGAAGCCGACGACCTCCGACAGGCTGAGGAACAGCAGGTAGAAGACGAAGAGCGCAGCGGCGATCATGCCGTACTGCACGAAGTGCAGGCGGCCGCCGGAGACGGTCTCGAGGATCATGAGCGCGCCCGAGACCAGCACCACGAACAGCAGGCCGTACTTCACCGAGCGCTCGACCTTGAGGTAGTGGTCGACCGGATCGACCAGGCGGGTGGTCAGCCCCCGGTGCCGGGCCATGTCCAAGATCTCACGGGCCGTGCCGGCCTTTGCCGCCCACTGCTGCGGCAGGCCGCGGGCCAGGTGCGAGACTTGCCAGCGCGCCAGGAAACCCTCGGCGCCGATTTCCGAGACCTTCGGCAGGAAGGCGCCGGTGAAACCGGGGTGGGGCCAGGAAGAGCGCAGAGTGACCTCGGTCGACTGGCCGAGCGGCAGGAAGCCGAGCGAGCGGCTGCCGTTCAGGTCGACCTGAAAGGAGAAGGCCGCCGGCCAGGTGTCGGCCCGCTCGAGGTTGGGCAGGAAGGCACGGACCTGCATGCCATCCGGTCCCGTTGCGAAGGGCAGGGCCGCTCCGTTCCAGTCCAGGGACACGGCGTTGAGGCTGCCGGTCAGATCGCTGATCAGCAGCTCCGCCTTGGCCCGGTCCCAATGGATCTCGATCGGGTTGTCGATCCCCAGCTTGGCGAAGTCGGGCCGTGCGAAGCGCCCGGAGAAGCTCGTCTCGGCGGTGTAGAGCCGGACCGGGTAGATCCCGCGATAGCGGGTCTTGGGCGCCAGCGTGCCGTCGATCGTGAGCTCTTCCGGTAGCAGGAAGAGGTGCTTGCGCTCGGTCACCTCCTTCTCGATGAAGTAGGGATCGCCGGGCTCGGTCCGGTCGGGGTTGGCGACCTGCTCCTTGCGCGTCTCGGTGAAGGGCACGATCAGCACGGGGCCGACGACCCGCTGCTCGCCGCCCCAGGAGCCCGACACCTCTCGGGCGACCGCGTGGCTGAGGAGCTGCCGCTCGTTGACCACGCCCTCGATCATGGCCAGCGGGATGACGCTGAGCAGCACCAGCAGGATCAGAAAGGCCAGCTTGAAGTAGAGCCGGTAGCGCTCCACGAAGCCCCAGCGGGGCGTCTCCTCACCTTGGGCCACGGGCGCCTTGCCTCCTTGGTCGTGATGCCTCGGCCGGGAGTAGGCGGGTACGGCAAGGCGAGAACATGGCGGCGATGTGGCCTTCCCTCGGCGCCTGCCGGCGCTTCGATTCCGGTGGCTCCCCATGGGGCGAATCGTGTAACTAAGGCCATGAAAGACGCTATTCTGATCCTCGATTTCGGCTCCCAGGTCACCCAGCTGATCGCCCGGCGGCTGCGCGAGGCCGGGGTCTACTGCGAGATTCACCCCTTCAGCCTGGATCCGGCGCGGATCCGCGACTTCGCGCCCAAGGCCGTGGTCCTGTCCGGCGGCCCGGCCTCCTTCAATCAGGCCGAGGCGCCGCGGGCGCCCGACCTGGTCTTCGAGCTCGGCGTGCCGCTGCTCGGCATCTGCTACGGCCAGCAGGCCATGTGCGCCCAGCTCGGCGGCGAGGTGGAATCCGGCGATCACAGGGAGTTCGGCCGCGCCTTCCTCGAGCTGGCCGGGGACAGCCAGCTGACCGGGGGGCTCTGGCGCCCGGGCGAGCGGCACCAGGTCTGGATGAGCCACGGCGACCGGGTCAGCCGGCTGCCGCCCGGCTTCCGGGTGCTCGGCACCTCGGAGAACGCGCCCTTCGCCCTGGTCGCCGACGAGGAGCGGCGCTTCTACGGCACCATGTTCCATCCCGAGGTGGTCCACACCCCCGACGGTGGCCGCCTGCTGGCCAACTTCGCCCGCCTCGCCGGCTGCGCCGGCGACTGGACCATGGCGGCCTTCCGCCGCGAGGCTGTCGAGCGCATCCGGGCGCAGGTCGGTAACGGCCGGGTGGTCTGCGGGCTCTCCGGCGGGGTCGATTCCTCGGTCGCCGCCGTGCTGATCCACGAGGCAATCGGCGACCAGCTGACCTGCATCTTCGTCGACCACGGCCTGCTCCGGGCCGGCGAGGCCGAGCAGGTCGTCGAGGTCTTCCGGGGCCACTACAACATCCCCCTGGTGCACCGCGACGCGAGCGAACTCTTCCTCGGCAAGCTGGCCGGCGTCGAGGATCCGGAGCAGAAGCGCAAGATCATCGGCGGCACCTTCATCGACGTGTTCGACGAGGAGGCCCACAAGCTGGGCGGGGCCGAGTTCCTGGCCCAGGGCACGCTCTACCCGGATGTCATCGAGTCGGTCTCCTTCACCGGCGGGCCCAGCGTGACCATCAAGTCGCACCACAACGTGGGCGGCCTGCCGGAGCGCATGAAGCTGAAGCTGGTCGAGCCCCTGCGCGAGCTGTTCAAGGACGAGGTGCGCGAACTGGGCCGCGAGCTCGGCCTGCCCGAGAGCCTGGTCGGGCGCCACCCCTTCCCGGGGCCGGGCCTGGCGATCCGGATTCCCGGCGCGGTCACCGCCGAGAAGTGCGAGATTTTGAGGAAGGCCGACCGGATCTACCTGGAGGAGATCCGCGAGGCCGGGCTCTACGACGCGATCTGGCAGGCCTTCGCGGTCCTGCTGCCGGTCAAGACCGTCGGGGTCATGGGCGACGCCCGCTCCTACGACCACGTCTGCGCGCTCCGGGCGGTCACCTCGACCGACGGCATGACCGCCGAGTCCTACCCCTTCGACCACGCCTTCCTGGCCGCCGTGGCGACCCGCATCGTCAACGAGGTGCGCGGCATCAACCGAGTGGTCTACGACGTCACCTCCAAGCCCCCCGGCACCATCGAGTGGGAGTAGGCCGCGATGACGCTGGGACCGCCGGTGCCGATCCTGCGCATCTTCGACGAAGCCAAGGCGCGGGAGTTCTACCTCGACTACCTTGGCTTCGAGGTCGCCTTCGAGCACCGCTTCGAGGAGAACACGCCGCTCTACATGGGGATCGCGCGGGACGGCTGCGTTCTCCACCTGAGCGAGCACTATGGGGACGCGACCCCCGGCTCCTCGGTACGTATTCACTGCGACGCCCTCGGGGCGTTGGAGCGCGAACTCACCGCCAAGGCGTACAAGTACTACCGCCCGGCGATCGAGCGCCAGCCCTGGGCCAGCGACATGAAGCTGCTGGACCCCTTCGGCAACACGCTGATCTTCACGGACGACTAGGGCGGATCATGCTCCGGCAGGCCCGGAGCCGCGCTTGAAAGGTGATGCCGGGCGGCGAGAGCAGAGGCGGCCGGGCTTCGGGTTGGCTCTGCCGCTGGTCGATTCGCCGCCGTCGGCCGTATGATAGTGGGAGACGGGCTGTCTTAGCCGAATCTTGAAAAATCGTTAACGTTCACTACCTGTACGTCATGTCGAAGTATTCGAAGCCCAGGAGAGACGAGGGCGGCGGTGTGCCCGGTCACAAGATCGAGGCCAAGGAGCGCAGCTGCCTGATGTGCCACGACACTTTCCACAGCGAGTGGTCCGGCGAGCGCATATGCAAGCGCTGCCGGCAGACGGCCGCCTGGCGCCAGGGCTGATTCCGCCCGGCGGGCAGTGCCCGCAGGGCGCGGTTTTCCGCATTTCAGAGAGCGACCGGCTTCAGGAGTCGGGGGCCTTCGGCAGGCTGACGCCGATCATGCAGTCACGGGTGACCAGCGCGGCGAGCGCCGCCTCGTCGAGGCCGTCCGTGCCTTCGGGGCGGCGCGGCAGGACCAGGTAGCGCATGTCGGCCGTGCTGTCGTGTACCCGTACGGTCCAGTCGTCGGGGACCTCGGTGCCGAATTCGCGCAGCACCGCCTGGGGCTCGCGTACGACGCGCGAGCGGTAGGCCCGGGCCTTGTACCAGTCCGGCGGCAGTCCGAGCAGCGCGCGCGGGTAGCAGGAGCAGAGGGTGCAGACGATGACGTTGTGCAGCTTCTCCTCGTTCTCCACCACCACCAGCCGGGTCGGGCCCATGTCGATGCCGAGCTCCTGGCAGGCCGCCGTGCCGTCGGCCAGCAGCCGGGCCTTGTAGTCCGGGTCGCTCCAGGCGCGGGCGACCACGCGGGCGCCAAGCGCCGGGCTGCGCGCGTCCATCGCTTCGACCGTTGCGCGGACCTCGTCGGCGGTCACGATGCCCTTCTCGATCAGGAGCTCGCGCACCGCGCCCTCCATGGCCTGGTAGTAGGTCAGGGGGCCGTCCTGGTCGGGCGGCGGGCTGTGGTCGTGCCCGTGGTCGTGCCCGTGGTCATGACCGTGCGCTTGGCTCATCTCGTCCTCCGCTTCATGCCGGCTCGAGCCAGTGCTCGTAGATCTCCACGTCGACCGTGTCCTCCGCCCCGCCCTTGTAGTCGGACCAAAGCTCCTCCTGGCGGAAGCGGACCCGGTAGAGCGGCCGGAGCGGCAGGCCGTCCCGCCCGAAGGCGAGCTCCTCGGGGTTGGCGAACTCGCCGCAGATCCGCTCGATGACGCCGGACTTGCCCCGGATGTAGGTCGGCGCGCGCAGGTGCCCCGGAGGATTGATCGCCAGGACCGCGACGCTGTCGCCGGGCGAAAAGCGCGCCATTACTCCGGCTCCCGGCGGGCCGAGATCTCCGCCATGCGGCGCCCCAGCTCTTCCGAGCTGATCACGCCCTTCTCGAGTAGGTTGCTGGTGATCGAGGCGATCCAGCGCTCGTAGTAGCTCATCTCGTCGTAGGCCTTGGCGCCGAGTTGCTCGATGCCGCGCCTGAGCTCGTCGACCTTGATCAGGCCGCGCTTTTTGTCCGACAGCAGCACCAGAAGCGCGTCGACCCGCTTCTCCCACAGCGCGTAGTCGTGCTCGTCCCGGGTTACCGGGCCCGCCGGAAGGCCACCCATGTCGTGAGGACCGCGTCTGCTCAACCCTCGTGTCCTCCTTCTTCGCTTAACCAAGCTTGCCGCAGCGTGGCGCGACCGACAAGCGGCCGCGTGGCCGGCGAACAAGATTTGTCCCCGAAGCCGACGATCTGTGGTAAAATTGTGGCATTCAGCGCGGCCGAAGCCGTCGCGGACAGGCGTGGAGATGCTGATGTATCGCTCAGTAACCGAAAGCCGGCGGCAGGGCGGCAAGCGCCGGGCGATCTACTGGCTCGAAGGGATCGGCGTCGGCGTAACGGTTTTTCTGCTGGTTTTCCTGGTGATCGGCTGGGGCTGAGCCGGCTCCCATAGCCTGCGCTAGAGCAGATCCCGATTAAACGCGATCCGCTCTAGGGTCAGGAAACGACCCGGAAACGATCCTGAAAGATGGTCAGGGCCTCCGCCAGGCTGGGCGCGCGGGCGAGCCGTTCGGCGCCGCGGCAGACCAGATACTCACGGCGGCGCTCAGCCGCGCTCTGGCGCTTGGCGATGGTGAAGATCGGCCGTTCCTGGCTGTGGCGGTAGACCGAGAAGACCGCCAGTCCCGCACCCTGGTCGATCGCGTAGTCCCGCCATTCGCCGCTCATGACGCGGCGGCTGTAGAGCGACAGCAAGAGATTGATCTCCGACCGGTCGAAGACCATCGGCGGGTGTGACTGTCGGGTCGAGCGCTTGCAACGTTCCAAACGGTAGAGCTTGCCCATCAGGAAAGTCAGCGCTCCTCTCTACGACAGTGATATGACATGCGCCCGAGTGTCTCCGAAATTGCGCCCGGCGTCCAGCCCGGATAAGTTGGCGCTGCGGCGTCTGGCGACGCCGCGCGAAGCGAGGGAGGGCGTCATGGCGGCAGTTCCGCCGATCTGCGATTTCGGCTGGAAGGCGGTGGATTTCAGCCTCGAGGGCATCGACGGCAAGACCTATACCCTGGACTCCGTGCGCGGGCCCGCCGGGACCCTGGTCATGTTCATCTGCAACCACTGCCCCTACGTCCGCTCGATCACCTCGCGCCTGGTGCGCGACATCGGCGATCTCGCCGCCGAGGGGATCGGCGCCATCGCCATCAATGCCAACGACACCGAGGCCTATCCGGCCGATTCCTTCGACGACATGAAGGTCTTCGCCCAGCAGGAAGGCTTCAATTTCCCCTACGTGATCGACCGCAGCCAGGCCGTGGCCAGGGCCTACGACGCCGTGTGCACGCCCGATTTCTTCGGTTTCAACAAGGACCTGGAGCTGCAGTACCGGGGCCGCCTTGACGAGTCGAAGACCAGCCTGGTGCCGGACGCGCGGCGCGATCTCTACGAGGCCATGGTCCAGGTCGCGCGCAGCGGCGAGGGTCCTCGCGAGCAGATCGCCTCGATGGGCTGCTCGATCAAGTGGCGCGCCGCCTAAGTCCATCTAAATCATAGGCTTAGAGCAGGTTCACCGGGTTGATGGACTGCCCGCGTCGTCCCGGATCTGCTCTGGGTGGTTACGTCGGCTGGGAATCTCGCCCTTTTCCATGAGACGGGCAAGGTGGGCGCCCCGGACCGGGCCCCCGGTTAGCGGTTGAATCGCAGGGCGCGAGCCTGTATCCGAGTGGGCTTTCCAAGGCAGATCCGGCTCGGTTCCTGCCGGCCGCAAGGAGCGCTTCGTGGCGGATATCTTCAAGGAAGTCGAAGAGGACCTGCGGCGCGATCAGGCCGCTCAGCTCTGGCAGCGCTACGGCCGCTTCGCCATTGCGGCCGCGGTGCTTCTCGTCCTCTCCGTCGGTGGCTTCAAGGCCTGGGAGTGGTACGACAACGAGCAGCGCACCGAACGCTCCGCCCGTTTCGCCGCGGCCCTCGCTCGCGCGGCCCAAGGCGAGGACGCCATGGCGAGTCAGGAGTTCGCCGCGCTGGCCGAGGCCGGTGGCGGCTACGGTGTGCTTGCGGCTTTCAACCAGGCCCGCCTGAGCGCCGAGGCCGGCGACGTCGATGCGGCGATCGCGATCTGGGACCGCCTGGCCCAGAACGGCGAGACCGACGCGGCCTTCCGCGGCGCGGCCGTTCTGCTCTCGGTCATGCACCAGGCCGACCGGGCCGACCCCGCCGTGCTGGAGGCGCGCCTCGAACCCTTGACCGCCGCCGACGGCGGCTACCGCCCGCTCGCGCTCGAGCTGACCGCGGCCTTGGCGCTGCGCCAGGGGGACCGGGCCCGGGCGCGCGACCTCTACACCCAGGTCGCGGACGATCTGGAGGCGCCGCCCGGCATGCGCGCCCGCGCCGCGCAGATGCTGAGCGCCCTGGAGGAATGACCGTGGGGAGGATGACCGCGCCACCGCGCCGCATAGCCGCCCTGCTGTCGGTCCTGGCGCTGGCCGGATGCGACACCTGGTTCGGCGCGCCCGAGGGGCCGCCCTTGCCCGGCGAGCGGATCTCGGTGCTGGCCCTGGACCAGCGGATCGAGCCCGACCCCGGCCTGGACCAGCTGGAGATCCGGCTGCCGCGGCCCTACGTCAACGGCGCCTGGAGCCAGGCCGGCGGCGTGCCGAGCCACGCCATGCAGCACCTGGCGCTCGGGGAGTCGCTGGAGGTCGTCTGGCGCTCCAGCATCGGCACCGGAAACGACTACGACCACTACCTTCTGGCGCAGCCGCTGGTGGTTCGGAACACGGTATTCACCATGGACGCCCAGGAGCTGGTGCGCGCCTTCAGCGTCGAAGACGGCGACCTGCTCTGGGAAGCGGACCTGGAAGACGACATCGAGGACGAGGGTTACTTCGGCGGCGGCCTGGCCTTCGACAACGGCGTGCTCTACGTGACCACCGGCTTCGGCATGGTCTACGCCCTCGACGCCGATACCGGCGAGCGGCGCTGGGCCCAGGACCTGCCCGGCCCGATGCGCGCCGCGCCCACCGTCGCCGGCGGGCGCGTCTTCGCCACGACGGTCGACAACCAGCTCTTCGCGCTCGACGTGCGCGACGGGCGGCGTATCTGGCAGCACAGCGGCCTGGAGGAGACGACCCGGCTGCTCGGCAGCGCGAGCCCGGCGGTGGCCGGCTCCTCGGTGGTGGTGCCCTACAGCAGCGGCGAGATCTACGCCCTCCTGGCAGAGAACGGCCGGGTCCTCTGGGACGACAACCTTTCCGCCGTGAACCGGATCGATCCGGTGGCCGACCTGGGGCAGATCCGGGGCCTGCCGGTGATCGACCGGGGGGTCGTGCTGGCGATCAGCCATTCCGGGCGCATGGTCGCGATCGAGCTGCGCCGCGGCGCCCGGGCCTGGGAAGCCGAGCTCGGCGGGGTCCAGATGCCCTGGGTCGCCGGCAACTTCATCTACCTCGTGACTAACGAGACCCAGGTGGTCTGCATCCTGCGCCGCAACGGCGGCATCCGCTGGGTCCAGGCGCTGCCGCGCTTCGAGGACGAGGAGGACAAGGAGGGCCCGATCCAGTGGTTCGGACCGGTGCTGGCCGGCAATCGCCTCGTCCTGGCCGGGTCCAACCGGGAGGTGGTTTGGCTCTCGCCCTATACCGGCGAGATCCTCGAGCGCGGATCGCTGCCGTCCAGCCCCGTGGTGACGCCGGTGGTCGCCCAGCGCACGCTCTACTTCTTGACCGAGGGAGCCCAGCTGATCGCCATGCGGGAGACCGCGGAGGACTAGACCCGCGCCCTCCGGCCCGGGGCCGACCCACGATCCCACCACGCCATGACGCCCACCATCGCCATCATCGGCCGGCCCAACGTCGGCAAGTCGACCCTGTTCAACCGCCTCGTCGGGCGACGTGCGGCCCTGGTGCACGACCAGCCCGGCGTCACCCGCGACCGGCGCGAGGGCGAGGGCCGCCTGTTCGACCTGGAATTCCGACTGTTCGACACGGCCGGCCTGGAGGAGGCCGAGGAGAAGAGCCTCGAGGGCCGCATGCGGGCCCAGACCGAGCGCGCGGTCGCCGACGCGGATCTCAGCCTCTTCCTGATCGACGCGCGGGCCGGCGTCACGCCTTACGACCGGCACTTCGCCGACTGGCTGCGCAAGAGCGGCCATAAGGTCGTCCTGGTCGCCAACAAGTGCGAGGGCCGCGACGCCGAGGCGGGCCTGGCCGAAGCCCACAGCCTCGGCTTCGGCGAGCCCATCGCGCTCTCCGCCGAGCACGGCCTCGGCCTGGACGAACTCTACGACGCGCTGCGCGAGGTCTGCGTGCCGGAAGAGGAGGGGGACGAGGAGCCCGAAGCCTGGGACGGCGAAGAGGCGTCGATGGAATCCGAGGAAAGTGAGCCGAAGGCTCTGCAGCTCGCCATTGTCGGCCGGCCCAACGTCGGCAAGTCGACCCTGGTCAACCGCCTGATCGGCGAGGAGCGGCTCCTGACCGGCGCGGAGGCGGGCATCACCCGCGACGCCATCGCGGTCGACTGGACCTACAAGGGCCAGGCGATCCGCCTGATCGACACCGCCGGCATCCGCCGCCGGCCCAAGGTCGACGAGAGCGTCGAGAAGCTCTCGGTCTCCGACAGCTTCCGCGCGCTGCGCTTCGCCCAGGTCGTCGTCCTGCTGGTCGATGCCGAGGCGCCGCTGGAGAAGCAGGACCTGACGATCGCCCGCACGACGATCGAGGAGGGCAGGGCGCTGGTTCTGGCGGTCAACAAATGGGACCTCTGCGAGGATCGCGACGCCGCGATCAGGGCTGTACGCGACCGCCTGACCCGCTCGCTGCCCCAGACCAAGGGCCTGCCGGTGGTGCCGATCTCGGCGCTCTACGACCGCCGGCTCGATAAGCTGCTCGACGCGGTGCTCGCGGTCTACGAGACCTGGAACAAGCGTATCCCGACGGCGCGGCTCAACCAGTGGCTCGAGAGCGTCACCGCGAGCCACCCGCCGCCCGCGCCCGGCGGCCGCCGCATCCGCCTGAAGTACATGACCCAGGCCAAGTCCCGCCCGCCGACCTTCGCGGTCTTCTGCACCAAGCCGTCGGACCTGCCGGACTCCTATATCCGCTATCTCGAAAACACCCTGCGCGAGGACTTCAAGCTGCCCGGCACGCCGATCCGGATACAGCTCAGGAAGGGGGAAAATCCCTACGCCAAGAAAAAGCGGCGGAGATGATCTTCTCGTAGGCTTGGGGCCTTCCGGGACGAGACTAAACGGCTTTCCATGCCTCTCCTCAAGTTCCGAGGAAGAATAGGTTCAGCATGACCCTTCCCTTGTCGAATTCCTTCTCCCAGTCTTCTTCGGGGGCCTCGAACAAGATCATCGTCCACGTATCGCTGGAGTCCATGCCAATTGAGAGGTAGTGGATGATCGTGTTCTTCTCACCGTTGTTTCCACGAACTCGAGAAAAATACATGCTGTGCGAGTTTCCCTCGATCGCACCAGTCTTAATCACGTTCTTTTCTGAGTTGATCTTGCTGATGAATACCGGCGCGTAGGCCGCCGCTAGAGTTGAAGTTGACTCCGACCAAGACCGGAACTGGTTCACGGTGAACCCGGTGGTGAACCTGCCGGCTTCATCGAAGCTCTTGGCGATGAAGACTGACCTGGTCTTGCCGGCGTCTTCCTCTTTGGCCACCCAATCGGTCGGCATCAGGAAATCGCCCGCGCCGTTCTTGGCCGTGTACCACTGGAAGCCAGCGGGAGCTGGCGGGAGGGAGCTCTGTTGCGTCGTGCAACCGACCGGAATCAGGAGCAGAGCCAAAAAGCAGTAGAGCTTTCCACGAGATCTCATGCCTTGAGGCCTTTCCCCCTTATTCCAGCGATGCCGCGTGGCCGCTCGGCATGCTCTCACTGACTATGAAAGGAGCTGGTTGAAGTTTCGATGCGGGCGCTCACGCCTTCTTGTCGAACTTGTCGCGCATGTTTGCCTTCATCCAGCGGCTGACCTGGCCGGCGGAGTTGGAGGCGTTGTCGAAGCGCTCGTCGAGCTCCAGGCGCTCCAGGAAGGGCTTCCACCAGTTCTCGACCCAGGCGCGCCACAGGCGCCAGAGGAAGATCAGCGTCAGGCCCAGGATCACGAAGAAGCCGATGTTGAACCAGGGAACGGGCGTGTCGTCGGGGCTGGCCACCGGCTCGATCGCGATCGCGTTGGGGAACATGGAGAAGAGCTCGATGCGCCAGCCGTAGTGGGTGATGACGACCCAGGCCGGGCTCTCTTTGGTCGAGCGCAGGTCCTGGGCCAGGGTCTGGAGGTTCCCCGAATCGAACTTGAAGTACCAGGGGAAGCCCCAGTTCGTCTCCTCGTTTCGGTAGACCCTCGGCTTGCCGTCGGGCCAGGCGGCGTTGATGAAGCGCACGTCGCGGGTCCGTGTCGCCTGGCTGCCGCTGTCCTCCTGAACCAGGTCCTTGGACTGAACGTCCATGCGCTTGACGTCGGTGTCGACGATGCGCACCACGTCGTGGCTCGGCAGGTAGAAGTGCAGGAAGGCCGCGATCACCGCCACCGGCAGCAGGCGGAGGAACCAGAAGAAGGCGGTCCAGGCGAAGGAGTTCATGGGGCGGGGCCTTGGTTCACTTTACTCGTCATTGCCGAATGTGAGCCGGCAATCGGGGGGCGGCCGGCATCCCCGAATGCCCGGCTAGCGTCCGGGTAAGAAAAGCCGGGGTGATGGAAGCGCTCGTCAATCATAGTTGGGCGAGCGCGACCAGGAGCGCAATGGCGCCGAAGGGAATCAGGTAGACCAGAATCACCAGCTTGCGGCGCAGCGAGCGCTCGTAGTGGTTCATGCCTTCGGCGACGAAGGCGTCGCGGCCGCCGGCCGGCGCGCCCTCCTCGGCCTCCCTCCGGGAGTACTCGGCGGCGAGCCGCCGCCGCTCGGACCAGCGGTTGTAGAGCGAGAGCCCGATGTAGAGCGCCGTGAGCACGGCGAAGAGGCCGACGATGCGCCAGATCCAGGCCAGGAACATGTCAGGGATGCTCGTTGCCCGTTTTGTCGCTCAACAATGCAGCCTCACCCTCGGCCTGGTCTCGCAGGACGGCGCGCGCCAGGGGCACTGTGACGGCGCGGCCGGTTTCCAGGGCCCGGCGGTCGAGCGCCTCGACCAGGGCCCGGGCGGCGGCCGCCGAGCGGTCCATGCGGGCCGAGAGGAAGCGGATGACTTCGGGCGCGACGGCGATCTGCCGGTCGGCGAAGAGCTTGACCAGCAAGGCTTCCAGCAGGGTGTCGTCCGGCGCACCGAGCGCGGCCGCCTGGACCGCTGCGAGGCGTGAGGCGAGGTCGGGCAGGGCGATCGGCCAACGCCCCGGCGCCTCGCGCCCAGTTATCAGCAGGTGGCCCCGGCGCTCGGCGACCAGGTTGTAGAGGTGCAGCAGCGCCTCCTGGCGCGCCGGGGAGCCGGGCAGGGCGCGGTCCAGGTCGTCGAGCGCGGCCGCCCGGGCCGGCCCGAGGAGACCGGGCGGCGGCGTGCGGTCGAGGTCCCGGGGATCGATCGCTACCGCGCCGCTGGTACCCAGCCAGACGTGCAGCAGGTGGGTCCTCCCGCATCCGGACGGCCCATGGAGTGCCAGCGCCGGCCCCGGCCAGTCGGGCCAGCGGTCGATCCAGGCGACCGCCACCTCGTTGGCCGGCGTGACCAGGAAGTCCTCGCGGTCCAGGGCCGGCCTCTGGCCCAGGTCGAAGGCGAGTTGGGTCACGCCTGATCTCCGGCCGCGTCGCCGTCCGCCTCGCCGAGTTCGCCCGCCTGGTCGCCCCGATGGAAGGTGCTGTCCAGGTATTGGGCCAGGAGGAAACGGGTCAGGACGCCGACCACGGCGGCCACGGGCACGGCCAGCAGCACGCCGACGAAGCCGAAGAGAAAGCCGCCCGCGAGCAATGCGAAGATGACCCAGACCGGGTGCAGGCCGACCCGGTCGCCGACCAGCTTCGGCGTCAGGAAATTGCCCTCGACCGCCTGCCCGATCACGAAGATGGCGGCGACGATGCCGATGCGCAGCCAGTCATCGAACTGGACCAGCGCCATGCCGACCGAGGCGACGAAGCCGACCGCGGAGCCGACGAAGGGGATGAAGGACAGCAGCCCGGCCACCAACCCGATGACAAGGCCGAAATTGAGGCCGGCGACGGTCAGGCCAATAGCGTAGAACAGCGCCAGCACTACGCAGACCGAGGATTGGCCGCGCACGAAGCCGGCCAGGATCTCGTCCACGTTGCGCACCTCGCTGCGCACGGTCTCGGCGTAGTGCCGGGGCAGCCAGCTGTCGATCTTGGCCACCAGGTGGTCCCAGTCGCGCAGGAGGTAGAAGGTGACCACCGGGGTGATCACCAGCAGCGAAGTCAGGCTGAGCGCCGCGTCGACCCCGCTGATCAGGCCGCTGACGGCCTGGCCGATCCACTTGACCAGGTCCTTGGCCGAGCCGGCGACCGCGCTCTCGATCTTGCCCAGCAGTTCCGGGTCGATCCGCGCCTCGACCAGGTCCAGGACCTGCGCCGAGGTCGCCTGCAGGTAGGCGAGGAGCTCGGGAAACTGCGCGCCCAGCCCGGCGATCTGGTTGACCAGCAGGGGGACCGCGACGAGCAGCGCGCCGACCAGGATGAGCAGGAAGGCCAGCGTGAGCAGGCTGGTCGCCGCGGTGCGTGACAATCCCTTTTTTTCCAGCCAGTCGCAGGACGGATCGAGCAGATAGGCGACCGCCATGCCGGCCACGAAGGGCAGAAGGATGCCGCTCAGGAGGTAGACCGTGGCGAAGAAGACGGCGAAGCAGATCAGCCAGAAGCGAAGCTCGCGGCCCAGCTCGGCGGTCGCTCGAGTTCGGTTCATGGCCTTTGCTCCCGGTGGTACCTGCGACCCCAGGTGACGACGTAGGCCACGCCAGAGGCGACGGTCGTCGCCGTCGTGACATAGACCATGACGTGAATCAAGGCGGGCAAGCCGATCCCCAAGCCGAGCTTGGCCATGACCAGCGCCGCCAGGACGATCTGGGCCAGGGTGTTGGTCTTGCTGACCATCAGCGGCTCCATGCGCAGAGCGCGGGTCAGCGCGTGAAACAGGATCGCGCCGCAGATGATCAGAAGATCGCGAAACACGATCAGGACGACGAGCCACATGGCGACATGCCCGAGATACCCCAGCGTGATGAAGATCGACACCAGCAGAGCCTTGTCGGCCAGGGGGTCGAGGTAGGCGCCCAACTCGCTGGTCAAGCCGAAACGCTTGGCGATGATGCCGTCGAGGGCGTCGGATACGCCGGCGGCGACGAAGAGCCAGAAGGCCTCGGTATGGTGGTTCTCGAGCAGCAGGTAGACTGTGACCGGCACGGCCAGCAGGCGGGCCAGGGTGATCAGGTTGGGCACCCAGGCCAGCACACCTCGCAGGCTCACCTCGGGCCTATTCGATTGCGGAGGCCGACGCCGAGGCGAGGTCGAGGCGCCACCAGCCCTCGTTCAGGTCCTGGGTCAGCCGCAGTTCCTGCTGGGCCAGCGCACGGGTCAACTGGTCCTGCCCGCCGACGTAGGTGATCTTGAGATCGACGCTGCTGCGCGTCATGTAGGCGAGCTCGCTCTCGACCACGGTCACGACCTGATCGAGCCGCTCCTTGACCTGCAGCCACTGCCCCAGGTCGGTCACGGGCACGGTGACCATGATGCTGCTTTGCTCGGCCAGGCGCAGCAGGTTCTGCTGCTTCCAGACCTCGGTGATCTCGACGATCGCCGCGCGCGCGATGCGCTGCAGGAAGCCGTTACGGCTCTCGTCCTCCCGCTGCAGGTGGGACTGATAGATCGGCGCCTCGGGCTGGAGCGCGCCGAAGCGGCGCAGCGTCAGCTCAGCGGTGGCCAGCCCCGTCGAAGGGTCGACGCCCAGCACGAGGTGGCAGAGGTAGATCCGCGAGACGTTGTAGCGCTGCGCCAGGGATTCCAGCGGGATGGTGTCGCCGGCGAGCGCCTGCGACGCCTTGACCGTGGAAATGTCCGTCAGATCGCCCAGGGGCAGCAGCATGGGGACGAGCTCCGCGCCGAGCTGGAAGCCGTCCCAGGCGCGCCGCCACTGGTTGGGCTGGCGCCACAGATAGACCTGCCGGTTCTCTTCGAGGATCGGCAGGATCAGGACCGGTTCGCTGCGAATCTCGGCGAAGGGGATCTGCTGGCTGCCCAGGAAGTTGCGCACGGCCTCGGGATTGAAGCGGAAATTCAGCGTCGCCAGGTAGCGAACGGCCGAGGTGCGCTCGTTGTCGACCGAGAACTCCTGGACCAGGGCGCCGATCCCGGCCGGGTCGAGTTGGGGTACGTTGAAGATCTCGTCTTCCGGGACCAGCCGCGCCACCAGCATCTCGAAGGCGATCAGGTGGCCGCTGTCGTGAGCCGCGACGCGTGCCGACGCCGCGTTATCGTCGGTGGCGTCGACCGGAATGTTGGACACGGCATAGAGATCGCTCTGGGCCTGGACCGCCGCCGGCGCCAGACCGAGGCCCGCCAGAAGAAACAGGGCCGCCGTCAACAGCCGCCGCGACGGCGGGAGGGGGTGGCCGAGCAAGAGGGAGCGAATCCGCATTGCAATGAACCCCGGTTCAAGTATTTTCCGCAAGAGGCGTCGGCGCGCGCCGAGCCCGCGGCGTCCTAGATACTCCAACTTCCCCGAGGACGCCATAACCAGCCGAAACCACATCACCTACAAGGACGCCGGTGTCGACATCGATGCCGGGGCGCGCCTGGTCGAGGCGGTCAAGCCACTGGCCCGCGCGACCGCGCGCAAGGGCGCTGAGCCGGCGCTCGGTGGCTTCGGCGGCCTGTTCGATCTCAAGCAGGCCGGCTTCCAGGACCCGGTCCTGGTGGCCAGCACCGACGGGGTTGGCACCAAGCTGACCGTGGCGAAAGAGGCGGGAAGCCATCGCGGCGTCGGCATCGACCTGGTCGCCATGTGCGTCAACGACCTGGTGGTCCAGGGCGCCGAGCCGCTCTTTTTCCTGGACTACTTCGCCACCTCGGCGTTGGACGTCGACCAGGCGCGCGAGGTGATCGCCGGGATCGCCGAGGGATGCCAGGCGGCGGGTTGCGCGCTGATCGGCGGCGAGACCGCCGAGATGCCGGGTCTCTACGGGCCGGGCGACTACGACCTGGCCGGCTTCGCCGTCGGCGCGGTCGAGCGCGGCCGGGCGCTCAGCGGGGCGGAAATCTCGCCGGGCGACGTGGTGCTCGGTCTGGCCTCGAGCGGCGTCCACGCCAACGGCTTCTCCCTGGTGCGCCGCCTGGTCGCGGCGGCCGGGCTCGACTACGGCGAAACCGCCCCCTTCGACCCGGACCGCGGCCTGGGCGAGGCCCTGCTGGCGCCGACCCGGATCTACGTCAAGGCGTGCCTGGCGGCGCTGGAGGCCGGTGGACTTCATGGCTTGGCTCACGTCACGGGTGGTGGGCTGTCGGAAAACCTGCCCCGCGTCTTGCCGGAGACCTGCCGGGCCGCGCTGAACGGCCAAGCCTGGCCTCTGCCGCCGGTCTTCGCCTGGCTGGCCGAGACCTCCGGCCTGCCGGAAGACGAGCTGATCCGAACATTCAATTGCGGCATCGGTATGGCGGCCGTGGTCGAGGCCGGCGCCGCGGAAACCCTGACCAGCGTGTTCCGGGAGGCGGGCGAGACCGTGTTCCCGATCGGCGTCATCGAGGCCCGCGGCGCGGGGGAAAGCCAGTTCCGGCTCTCTGCGCCGGTCTTCCCATGACCAAGCGCCGGGTCGCGGTCCTGATTTCCGGTCGGGGCAGCAACCTGGCGGCCCTGATCGAGGCCGCGCGCGCCGCGGATTTCCCGGCCGAGATCGTCCAGGTCATCTCCAACCGGCCCGCCGCCGCCGGTCTGGACCTAGCCCGCCGCGCCGGGATCGAGGCCTTGACCATCGATCACACACGCTTCGACGGCCGGGCCGCCTTCGAGGCCGAGGTCGGCGCGGCGCTGGAGCGGGCCGGTGCCGAGCTGGTCTGTCTGGCCGGCTTCATGCGGCTGCTGACCGGCGGCTTCATCGCCCGCTGGCGCGACCGCCTGATCAACATCCATCCCTCGCTGCTGCCGCTGTTCCCGGGCCTGGACACCCACGCCCGCGCGCTGGCCGCCGGGGTCAAGCTGGCCGGCTGCACCGTCCATTTCGTCCGGGAGGAGACCGATAACGGGCCGATCCTCGGCCAGGCGGCGGTCCCGGTGTTGCCGGACGACACGGAGGAAAGCCTGGCGGCCCGGGTGCTGGAGGCCGAGCACAGGCTCTACCCCGCCTGCCTTCGCCTGGTCGCCGAAGGCCGGGTCTCCGTGACCGGCGAGACCGCCCGGGTCGACGCGGCGGGCCCGGCGGAGGCCCGCCTCATCAACCCCTTACCTTAGCCCGGGAGCCGGATCGAGGGTTGCAGGCGGCGGCATCCGGGGCTATTAGACCTGGGTGGCCAAGCAGTCACCAAACGGGGGAACGATGTCCGACGATCAGATGCTCAAGGAGCACCAAGCGACCTGGGACGGCTTCACCAAGCTGATCCTCTGGTCAACCGTGGCCATCGTGATCACCCTGATCATCCTCGGCCTCTGGCTGCTCTGACCTTCGGTCAGCCGACGATCTCATCGGCCGAGAAGAAAAAGGCGATTTCCCGGGCGGCCGTGTCCTGCGCGTCGGAGCCGTGCACCGAGTTGGCCTCGATGTTCTCTGCAAACTCGGCCCGGATGGTTCCCGGCGCCGCTTCGGCCGGGTTGGTCGCGCCCATGACCTCGCGGTTGCGCTCGACCGCGTTCTCGCCCTCCAGGACCTGAACCACCACCGGGCCGGAGGTCATGAAGGTGCAGAGGTCGTTGTAGAACGGCCGCTCCTTGTGGACCTCGTAGAAGGCCTCGGCGCGCTCGCGGGTCAGATGGATCCGCTTCTGGGCCACCACGCGCAGGCCGGCCTCCTCGAGCTTTGCGACGATCTTGCCGGTGATGTTCCGGCGGGTGGCATCGGGCTTGATGATCGACAGGGTGCGTTCGGCGGCCATCGCGGGGTCTCCTCGCTGTGCGGTTTTGGGCGGATTTTGGTCCGGAAGAACCTGTGCCGGGGCAGGATTTCGGCGGTGTATAGCGGCTTTGCCGCCGGGCGGCAACCGCCCCCAAGGGGCGCTTTTGGCCGGCCGCCCGGCGTGCTAAGACCCGGCCCATGCTGAACCTCGAGGCCCTCTCTTACCGCGTCGAAGGGCGGCCCCTGGTCGAGGGCGCTTCGCTGACGGTCTACAAGGGCGACCGCCTCGCGCTGATCGGCCGCAACGGCAGCGGTAAGACCACCTTGCTGCGGCTGATCACCGGCGAGCTCCAGCCCGACGCCGGGGACGTCACCCTGGCGCGCGGGGTACGGGTCGGCACGGTGGCGCAGGACGCGCCCTCGGGCCCCGAGAGCCTGATCGACACCGTGCTGGCAGCCGACCGGGAACGCAGCGCGCTGCTCGCCGAGGCCGAGGAGGCCGAGGATCCGGCCCGGATCGCCGAGATCCACGAGCGGCTGGCGACCATCGAGGCGGAGAGCGCGCCGGCGCGCGCGGCGCGTATCCTGGCGGGCCTCGGCTTCGACCACGAAGCCCAGACCGGGCCCTGCTCGGCGCTCTCCGGCGGCTGGCGGATGCGCGTCGCCCTGGCGGCCCTGCTGTTCTCGGCGCCCGACCTGTTGCTGCTCGACGAACCGACCAACCACCTCGACCTCGAGGCGACGCTCTGGCTCGAGGGCTTCCTCAAAAGCTACCGGGGCACGCTGATCCTGGTCTCCCACGACCGGGATCTCCTGAACCGCGTGCCCGAGCGCGTGGTCCACCTCGAGGGCCGCAGGCTGACCGCCTACAAGGGCAACTACGACTTCTTCGAGAAGACCAGGCGCGAGCGGCTCGAGCACCAGGCGGCGCTCAAGTCCAAGCAGGAGGCCCAGCGCCGCCACATCCAGGCCTTCGTCGACCGCTTCCGCTACAAGGCGAGCAAGGCGCGTCAGGCCCAGTCGCGCCTCAAGGCCCTGGCGCGCATGGAGCCGATCGCCAGCGTGGTCGAGGCCCACACCGTGGCCTTCCGTTTTCCCGAGCCGGAGGCGCTGGCGCCGCCACTGATCACCATGGAGGACGCCGCCGTCGGCTACGTGGAGGGCAAGCCGGTGCTGAGCGGCCTCGACCTGCGCCTCGACATGGACGACCGCATCGCGCTGCTGGGCGCCAACGGCAACGGCAAGTCGACCCTGGTCAAGCTGCTGGCCAAGCGGCTTCCGCCCATGGCGGGCACGATGAACCGCTCGAACAAGCTCAAGATCGGCTACTTCGCCCAGGACCAGGCCGAGGAGCTGGACCTCTCAGCCACGCCGCTGGACCACATGGCCCGGCTGATGCCCCTGGCCACGCCCGAGAAGCTGCGCGCCCAGCTCGGCGGCTTCGGCTTCGTCCAGGACAAGGCCAACACCGAGGTCGGGCGCCTCTCGGGCGGCGAGAAGGCCCGCCTGCTGTTCGCCCTGATGAGCCGCGAGGCGCCGCAGATCCTGCTGCTCGACGAGCCGACCAACCACCTGGACGTCGATTCCCGGGAGTCGCTGATCCAGGCGCTGAACGACTACCCCGGCGCGGTAATCCTGGTCAGCCACGACCCCCACCTGGTCGAGCTGGTCGCCGACCGGCTCTGGCTGGTCGCCGGCGGCGCGGTGCGGCCCTTCGAGGGCGATCTGGACGACTACCGCAAGCTGCTGCTCGAGCAGCGGCGCGCCGAGCGGCGCGGCCTCGCCGGCGAGCAGAAACGGCCGAAGGCCGAGAACCGCAAGGAGAAGCGCCGCGCCGCGGCCGAGGCCCGCGCCGCCGCGGCCGACCTGCGCAAGGCCATCAAGACGTCGGAGAGGAAGATCGAGACCCTGTCGCAGAAGAAGCAGGCCCTGGAGGCCAAGCTGGCCGAGCCCGAGACCTACAACGGCCCGACCGCGGCTCTGCAGGAACTGCAACTGGAGCACGGCGCCCTCAAGCAGGCCATCGAAGAGGCGGAGCAGGCCTGGCTCGAGGCCCAGGCGGCGCTCGAGGAAGGGGCCGCCACATGAGACGCCGGCTGGCGGGCGGGGCAGGCAGGGCGCTGATCCTGGCGGCGGCGCTGTCCATTCTGCTCGGCGCCTGCACCGCCCAGCAGATCGGCCAGACGATCTACAACTCCATGAAGGCCCACTGCGACAGCAATCCCGACGTCTGCACGGCTCTCGACGATTACTGAGTCGGCCGGCGGTTCAGACCGATGGCTCTCGACAACCTCATTGCCCGGGCCTTCGCCATGGACGACCGGGTCTGGGCGCGCCACGCCAATCCCTGGAGCGTCTGGACGCGTCTCCTGATCTTGCCGCTTCTGGCAGCGGCGATCTGGAGCCGGGTCTGGATCGGCTGGTGGGCCCTCGTGCCTTGCCTCCTCCTGGCGCTCTGGACCTGGCTCAATCCGCGCGTCTTCCCGGAGCCCACATCGACAGACAACTGGGCCTCGAGGGGCGTTCTCGGCGAGCGGGTCTGGCTCAACCGCGGGTCCGTGCCGGTGCCGGCCTATCATGGCAGCATGGCCATGTTCCTCGCCCTGCTGTCGGGCCTCGGCCTGCTGCCGCTGATGTGGGGCCTGGTCGGCCTGGCGGTGCTGCCGACCCTGCTGGGCCTGATCGTGGTGGTCGGCGGCAAGCTCTGGTTCCTCGACCGCATGAACCGGCTGTTCGAGGAAATGAAGGACGCCGACCCGCGCTATCGCGCCTGGCTCTACTGAGGGGCGGCGAAGAGGCGAGACCTTAAGATCCGGTGAGCGATGGGCGCCGTTCGGCCCGCGAGGGCCGCGACGCCGGGTTGCAATAAGTGCAAGGCTCGCCGCTGCCCGGAAGGCCTATGTTCCGGCTATTCCGAATCCCGAGAGAGCTTTCCCATGTCCGCCGCCTCGCAGAGCGCATCCGAACCCCTCGCCACACCGACACCGGACCGGGAGGCGGCCCGCCGCGGCCGGGCGATCGCCCTGATGATCCTGGGGGTCGGCCTGTTCTCGATCATGGACGCCCTGGTGAAGTGGCTGGGCGAGAGCTACCCGACGGTGCAGCTGGTCTTCTTCCGCAGCCTCTTCGCCTTCATCCCGCTCGGCTTCCTCATGTTCCGCGACGGCGTTTCCCAGGCCCTGCGCATGAACGACAGGCAGGGCCACTTGCTGCGCGCCGTGGTCGGCGTCCTGGCGCTCTGGGCCTTCTTCTACGCCTTCGCCCATATGCCTCTGGCGGACGTGATCGCCATCACCTTCGCCGCGCCGGTCTTCGTGACGGCGCTTTCGGTGCCGCTGCTGGGCGAGCGGGTCGGCCTGCGCCGCTGGTCCGCCGTCCTGGTCGGTTTCCTCGGCGTGCTGATCATGATTCAGCCGGGCGCCGGCGTGTTCCAGACCGTCGCCCTCGTGCCCCTGGGCGGCGTTGTGTTCTACGCGCTCGCCATGGTCTTCGTGCGCAAGCTGAGCCGGACCGAGACCAGCGCCTCGATCGTCTTCTACTTCACCCTGGCCTGCACTCTCGTGTCCGGGGCCGCGCTGCCCTTTTCCTGGGTGACGCCGGAGCCCTGGGACTGGGCGCTGCTGGTCGCGCTCGGCCTGATCGGCGGCATGGCGCAGATCACCTTCACTCGCGCCGTGTCGCTCGCCGACGTCTCGGTGATCATGCCCTTCGAGTACACCGCCATGCTCTGGGCCGTGGTGCTCGGCTTCTTCATCTGGGGCGAGGTGCCGGGGAACAACATCTGGATCGGCGTCGCCATCGTCATGGCGAGCGGACTCTATATCCTTTACCGCGAGGCCTCGCTCGGACTGGTGCGCGGCAGGGCCAGGAAGCTGCACGCGCGTAGGTAAGATCTTTCCGCTTTCGCGGAATCTCGCTCCTAGACCGAACTCACGCCTTCTGCGACCAGCGGCCGGACTCGTCCTGTTGCCAATAAGTGACCGTGTGTCCGGCGTCCTTGCAGGCCTTCCACTGCTCCCGGGCCTTGGCCACGGCGGCCTCGTCGCGGCCGTCGAAGAGGTTTGCGCAGATCTCATAGTCGGCAAGCCGCCCGCTGGTCGCCCCATCGGTCAGGAAGAGGAAACGGGCGCCGTTGGGGTTCTCGTCCTTCGCTGTGAGCCAGATCGGCTGGTCTTCCGCGAAGCCGTCCTTGGCCGAGCCGTGGGGCAGGAAGTTGCGGTCGTTGTAGGCCCAGAGGTGGACCGTGAGAGCCTCGACCCGCTCCTCCGAACCCGCTATGACCACCGCCCTGGCCTCGCGCTGTAGCGTCTTCTCCAGGAGCTGCGGCAAGGCCGCCTCCAGGCTGCTGCGGGTCAGGTGATAGAAGCGCACGTCGGTCATGGTTACTCCAGCACGAGCTTGAGGCGCGGCCCGACCTCGACGAAGCCGCAGCCGCGGTAGAAGTCGACCGTGCGCTGCCAGCGCGGCAGGCCGGGGGCGCCCACCTCCAACCGCGGCCAGTTCCGTTCACGGGCGAAGTCGCAGACCGCTTCGACCAGGCGCCGGCCGAGGCCGGACGAGCGATAGGCGGGATCGACGTAGAGCTCGCAGATCTCGCCGAAGCGGCCGCCGGCGTAGATCGCGGCGCACTCGTTGACCGTGATCAGCCCGACCGGCCGTTCCTCCGCGTCGAGGGCGAGCCACGCGGCAACGGTGCCGTCCGCCAATAGATCGCGGGTCACGGCGGCCAGGTGTTCCCGGTCGCTCCCGCCGCTTCCGCCTGCGAGCTCACCGAGCAAATGTGAGGCGGCCGCCGCGACCCGGAGGCTGTCGCCCGCCTCTGCCCGGCGAATCGTCGGCTCGGCGATCATGGCGCCTGGGGCTAGTTCTCCAGGTTGTCCGCGACCAGGCGGTCGAGCAGGCGCACGCCGAAGCCTGTCCCGCCTTTCGGCACGGTCGGCTTGTCCTTGCTCGACCAGGTCACGCCGGCGATGTCCAGATGCGCCCAGGGCGTGCCTTCCTTGACGAAGCGCTGGAGGAACTGGGCCGCCGTGATCGAGCCGGCCGAGCGGTTGCCGACGTTCTTCATGTCGGCCGCGTCGCTGTCGATCTGCTTGTCGTATTCCTTGCCCAGCGGCAGGCGCCAGACCGGCTCGTCCGTCGCCTGGCCGGCCGCGCGCAGCTGTTCGGAGAGATCGTCGTCATTGGAGAAGAGGCCGGCGTGCTCGTGCCCGAGCGCGATGATGATCGCGCCGGTCAGCGTGGCGAGATCGATGATGCCGCGCGGCTTGAAGTTCTCCTGGACGTACCAGAGCGCGTCGGCCAGCACCAGCCGGCCCTCGGCGTCGGTGTTGATGACCTCGATGGTCTGGCCGGACATGGAGGTGACGATGTCGCCGGGCCGCTGGGCCGTGCCCGAAGGCATGTTCTCGACCAGCCCGCAGATGCCGATCACGTTGGCCTTGGCCTTGCGCGCGGCGAGCGCGTGCATCAGGCCGATCACCACGCCGGCGCCGCCCATGTCCCATTTCATGTCTTCCATGCCGCCGGCCGGCTTGATCGAGATACCGCCGGTGTCGAAGGTCACGCCCTTGCCGACGATCGCGAAAGGCTGCTTGTTCTTGCCGGTCGCCGCGCCTTTCCAGTGCATGGTGACCAGTTGCGACTCGCGGTCCGAGCCCTGGCCGACCCCCAGCAGGGCGCCCATGCCGAGCTTGGTCATCTCCTTGACTCCGAGCACCTGGACCTCGACGCCCAGCTTTTCGAGCTTCTTGGCCTCGGCGGCCAGGGTCTTGGGATAGATAATGTTGGCCGGTTCGGACACGAGGTCCCGGGTCACGAAAACGCCGCCGGCCACCTTGGCGGCCACCCCGTGGTGTTTGCGGGCCGCTTTCACGTCCTCGACCAGGATGTCCAGCTTGGTCAGGCTCGGCTTCTTCTCGGCCTTTTCCTTGGTGCGGTAGCGGTCGAAGCGATAGCTGCGCAGCCAGGCGCCGGCCGCCAGCGCGGCGGCATGGGCCGCGTCGGCCTCGGCGTCGCCCAGTGCGTCGCACAGCACCGAGGCCTTGGTCTCGCCGCTCGCATTGAGCACGGCGAGCAGGCCGCCCCCGATCGCCTCGCTGTCCAGCGGCTTCAAGTCCTTCGGATCGCCCAGGCCGAGCAGGACGACGCGGCTGTTCTTCAATCCCGGCGGCGCGAGCACCTCGAGCACCTGCTTGGGCTTGCCCTCGAAACGGCTGGCCTTGATTGCCCGGGTCAGAGCGCCTTTGGTCGTCTTGTCGAGCTCGGCGGCGGCGCCGAGCAGCTTGCTGTTCTTTGCGGCGAACACGGCCAGCGCACCGTCCTCGGGCAGGCCGGGGGTAGCGAAAGAGATTTTCATCGCGGTCCTCGTCAGAGTGTACTCGGGCGGATATACGAAAGCCGCGATGGTACGGACCGTCATTCGGGCCGGTCGGCGAAGGCAGATCGCTTCCGCGCCGCGCGAAAGCCGTGGGATCCGATCTGCACGGCGCCGGAGGCCGAGGCTTTCTGACTCCGGGCCCCTGCGATATCCGCTCGACCGTTGCTCTGTCAATGCCTGCGCGGTCCGGCGCCGCGCCGTGACACGCTCTCTCGTCACATCCTCTTGCGGCTGCGGAATTTCGTTTGCGGTGCCGCAATGTCGGGTAAGATCGACGGCGCCGGGCGCGGGGGTCGCCCGAACGAGCCGCTGCGAGGGGGACGAGCACGGTGAAGCGGTATCAGGGGTTTCCTTGAATCGGGATCATGCGGGGGGCGTTGGGTAACTCGATCGGAGGTCTGGCGGCGGGCCTCTTGGTCTTCGCGGCTCTGTCCGCGTCCGCGCTCGCCCAGAGCGCCGGCCCGGCCGCCGCTACCGGCGTAGAGACGATACCTCCGGCGCCGGGTCGCGACGCCGGCCTGATCAGCGCCGACGAGATCGTCTACGACGAGGATCTGGCCATCGTTACCGCGCGCGGGAGAGTCGAGATCTCCCAGGACGATCGCGTCCTCATGGCGGACACCGTGTCCTACAACCGGCGCAGCGATGTTGTGACGGCCTCGGGCAACGTCGTCCTGATCGAGCCCGACGGCGAGGTGATCTACGCCGAGTTCGCCGAACTCACCGGAGACCTGCGCGAAGGCTTCATTCGCGACATCGGCATCATGCTGAGGGACCAGAACCGCATCGCGGGGGCCAGCGCGCTGCGCACCGGGGGCAACTTGACGGTGGTCCGCAACGGCGTTTACAGCCCCTGCAACTTGTGTCGGGAGAATCCGGACGAAGCGCCGTTCTGGCAGCTCAAAGCGACCAAGGTGATCCACGACGAGGAAGACAAGACGGTCCGCTATTCCAATGCCTGGCTGGAGATGGGTGGCCTGCCCGTGCTCTACCTGCCGTACTTCGAGCATCCCGACCCGACGGTCGACCGAAAGAGCGGTTTCCTGGCCCCGACCGTGGGTCGCTCGAGCCAGTTGGGCACCGTCGTCCAGATCCCTTACTACTGGACACTGGGGGATACGGCGGACATCACCTTCGAGCCGATCTTCACGACCGACCAGAGCGCCGTGGCCGCGGGCGAGTACCGCCAGCTCTTCAAGTTCGGCAGGCACGAGTTCCGCGGTAGCGCCACCATTGCCGACCGCGAGGCCAACAACGGCGAGACCAAGAGGAACGAGTTCCGCGGCCACATCGAAGCCGAGGGCCTCTACGAGCTCGACGAGGCCTGGCGCTCGGGTTTCGACTTAAATCGGACGACCGACGACACCTACCTGCGGCTCTATGGCTTCAGCGACGCCAGTTTCCTGACCAGCCGAGTTTTCACCGAGTACTTCGACGGTCGGGACCACGGCGAGATCGAGGCGATCGCCTTCCAGGGGCTGCGCGAGGAGGACGTTGACGAGGAGGAGCCCATCGTCGCCCCCTTGATCGACTACAGCTACAAGAGCGAGCCCCTGTTCGGCAATGGCGTGCTCAGGCTGGACCCGAACCTCGCCATCCTGACACGGGTCGAGGGCCGGGATACGCGGCGGGCGTCTCTCGTCAGCGAGTTCGAGATGCCCTTCACCGACCCGATAGGCGGCGCCTACACCTTCACGGCGCGGCTGCAGACCGACGGCTATTGGACTCAGGATTTCGAGCCTGGCAGCGACGACGTCAATCCGCCCGGCGTCGACGATTCGGAAGTGGCCGGCCGCTTCTTTCCCCAGGCCGCGCTGAGCTGGCGGCTGCCCATGGTTAGGCATTCGGAGTTCATGGATCAGTTGATCCAGCCCTCGTTCCAGGTGGTGGCCGGGCCGGACTTCGGCAATCCGGCCGAGATCCCGAACGAAGACAGCCTCGACTTCGAGTTCGACGATACGAACCTCTTCAGCCTCAACCGATTTTCGGGACGCGACCGTGTCGACGAGGGACAGCGGATTGACTATGGCTTCCTGTGGGAGGGCACGACGCCGGAAGACCGGGGCGCCGAGGTCTTCGTCGGTCAGAGCTATCGTCTGCGGGAGCAGGAAGACCTCTTCACCGAACAGTCGGGCGTGCGGGACAACCTCTCAGATATCGTCGGTCGGGTGAGGATCCAGCCGATCGCGGAACTCGACCTGCTCTACCGCTTCCGCCTGGACAAGGACGACTACGCGGCCCGGCGCCACGAAATCGACATGAACGTTGGCCCGCCGGCCTTGAACTTCCAGATCGGCTACCTGTTTACCGACGAAGAAGCCAGCACCGACACCGAGATCTTCGACAAGCGCGAGGAGATCAAGTTCAACATCTCCAGCCGGCTGACCGAGGAACTGTCGACCTCGTTCTTCCTGCGCCGGGACCTCGATCAAGACGAGAACCTGCGGGCGTCGATTGGTCTGGTCTACCAGAACGAGTGCTTCACCTTCGAGCTCGTGGGCGAACGGAACTTCTTCAATGACCGGGAAATCGATTCCGAGGACTCGGTGTTCTTCCGGGTGGAGTTCAAGAACCTCGGATCCTTCTCGCCGCTCTAGTATCTGTGGAATCACCGGGGTTTGGTTAACCCCTGCGCCCCGATAGCCGGCGCCGGGCGCATTGTTCCAGGGGCCGCTTCACACTATATTTCAAGATGACCGGGCAGCCACGGCATCGGAGATCGCTGCGGGTTTTTCGCGATGATTAGAAGCTTCAGAGTCAGCGCCTTCGTGTTCGCCCTCGCCCTCGCGGCATCGTTCAACGGGCCGGTCGAGCGGGCGGCGGCACAGGAGGTCCACCGGGCCGCCGCCGTGGTCAACGACGAGATCATTTCCCTCTTCGACCTGGTGATGCGGACCCGTCTCGCCGTTCTGGCCGCGGGATTGTCGGATCCGCAGAACCAGTACGATCGTCTGCAGCAGCAGGTCCTGCGCGGCCTGGTCGACGAGCGGCTCAAAATGCAGGAGGCCCAGAGGCTCGAGATTGCCATCACCGAGCAGCAGTTGGGCGAGGCGATCCGCCGTCTGGCGAACCAGAACAAGATGAGCGGCCCGGACTTCCAGCAGTACCTCGTGCGCAACAACGTCGCGCCCCAGGCGCTGGCGGACCAGGTCCGCACCACCTTGACCTGGCAGAGCGTCATCCAACGTCGCCTGCGCCCGACGGTCGACATCAGCGACGAGGAGGTCGAAGAGGTGGTCGACCGCCTGCTGACCAGCCAGGGCGGCATGGAACTGCGGATCTCGGAGATCTTTCTGGGCGTCGATTCGGTCAACCAGGAGAACGAGGTCGAACGCGGCGCCAGGCGCCTGATTCAGGAAATCCGCAACGGCGCAGACTTTCGGGCCCTGGCGCAGCAGTTCTCGCGCGCGGCGACGGCGGCCGTCGGCGGCGACCTGGGCTGGCTGGAGGAAAGCCAGCTGCCGGACGAGTTCCGCAATGCCCTGAGCGGCGCGCGGCCCGGCACGCTGGTCGGGCCGGTCCAGACCTTCGGCGGCTACTACATCCTGTTGCTGCGCGACCTGCGCCGTATCGCCACGGGCAACCCGACCGTGCAGCTCAAGCAGCTCCTCGTCGGCGTGCCCAGTGGGGCCGGAGCGGACGAATGGGAAGCGGCGCGACTGAAGGCGGAGGAGAGCATTGCGCTAATCGACGGCTGCATCGGCTTTGATGCCTTCGCCAAGGAGAACGGATCGCCCGGCTCGGGCGACCTCGGGCGGATCAAGCTCGCCGATCTCTCGCCCATGTTGCGGCGCACAATTACCGGCCTGGAGATCGGAGAACCCAGCGACCCGGTCAAGCTGCCGTCCGGGATCAGCGTGCTGTTGGTCTGCGACCGCGAGAACGACGGCATCGACCGGGAAAAGATCCGGGAATCCCTGGTCGCCCAGCGGCTCGATCTGCTCTCCCGACGCTATCTGCGGGACCTGCGCCGCGCGGCAAACGTGGACATGCGCCTTTGACGCCTGTCCCGGCCGGGCGGCGGCTCGCCTCGGCACCATGACCGCGCGCAGGAGATCCGGTGCCGACGCTTTGCCGCCTTTGCGCGAAGTCATCGCCCTGCACGGCCTGTCGGCGGCCAAGCCGCTCGGCCAGCACTTCCTGCTCGACCTCAACCTGACCGGGCGCATTGCCCGCGCCGCCGGAGACCTGGGCGGCGGAACCACGATCGAGATCGGTCCGGGTCCCGGCGGCCTGACCCGCGCCCTGCTGGCCGAAGGCGCCGGCCGGGTGGTCGCGGTCGAGAAGGACCGGCGCTGTTGTGCCGCGTTGCAGGCGCTGGCCGAGGCCTATCCAGGCCGTCTAGAGCTGGTCGAGGGCGATGCGCTCGCGCTCGGTCTTCGGACGCTCGGCGCACCGCCGCGGCGCATCGTGGCGAACCTGCCCTACAACATCTCCACGGCGCTCTTGGTCGCATGGCTGCGGCAACTGGCGGCGGACAGCGAGGCCTACGAGTCCCTGACCTTGATGTTCCAGAAGGAAGTCGCGGCGCGGCTCGCGGCGGCGCCGGGCGAAAAGGCCTACGGCCGCCTCTCGGTCCTCGCCCAGTGGCTCACCGAGGTGGTCCGCCTGTTCGACGTTCCCGCCCGGGCCTTCACCCCGCCGCCGAAGGTTAGCTCGACGGTCGTGCAGCTGCGGCCGAGGCCTCAGCCGCTCGCGCCGGCGTCCCTCGATTGGCTCGAGCGGGTCACGGCGTCGGCCTTCGGCCAGCGCCGCAAGATGCTGCGCCAGAGCCTGAAGACGCTGACCGGCGACCCGAAGCGCCTCCTGGCGGCGACCGGCATCGCCGAGACCGAGCGGGCGGAAGACCTCGATGTCGCCCAGTTCTGCGCCCTGGCGCGGTGCTGCGAAGAAACCTGAGCCACCGTGGTGCGGCGGCCCGGCCTCAGCCCGCGCTGCGCAGCGCCTCGACGAAGTCGTGCAGGCCGGTCACCCGCTCCCGGCGCAGCCGTTCCGCCGCGAGGATCGCGCTCACCTGGGCCACGCTCTCTTCCACGGAGCGGTTGATGATGACGTAGTCGTACTCCGCCCAATGGCTCATCTCGTCCGAGGCGCGTGCCATCCGTCCCTGGACGACGACCTGGGGATCTCTGGCGCGCGTCTCGAGCCGGCGTCGAAGCTCCTCCGTGGAGGGCGGCAGAATGAAGACGCGGACCAAATCTTCGCGGGCCTTCTCCGAGAGCTGCTGGGTCCCCTGCCAGTCGATGTCGAACAGAACGTCCCGTCCTTCCGCCAAGGCCTTTTCGACCGCCGCCCGCGGCGTCCCGTAGCGGTGATCGAACACGCGGGCGTGCTCCAGAAAGTCGCCGGCGGCCACCATCTGCTCGAAGCGCTCCGCCGTGACGAAATCGTAGTCCACGCCGTCCTGCTCGCCCGGACGCTTCGGCCGGGTCGTTGCCGATATGGAAAGTTCCAGGTTCGGGTCGCGGTCCAGCAAGGCGCGAGAGATCGTGGTCTTGCCGGCGCCGGAGGGCGAAGAGAGCACCAGCATCAGCCCGCGGCGCTTCAGTTGGCCTTGATCGATCGACACCTGGTCCCGGCCCGCTATTCGAGGTTCTGGATCTGCTCGCGGAGCTGATCGACGACGGTCTTGAGCTCCAGGCCGATGCGCCTCAGGTCGACGTCCGGCGCCTTGGCGCAGAGCGTGTTGGCCTCCCGGTTGAGCTCCTGGCACAGGAAGTCGAGGCGGCGGCCAACCGGCCCGCCGCCGGCCAGCAGTTCCCGCGCCGCCTCGATGTGCGCGGTCAGCCGATCGAGTTCCTCGCGGACGTCCGCTTTGGTCGCGAGCACCGCCGCTTCCTGGGCCAGGCGGTCCTCTGGCAGGGCCGGGGAGGCCGCCAGCAGTTCCTCGACCTGGGCGCGCAGCCGGGCGCGCAGGGCGTCGGGCTGTGCCGCGGCAGATTCCGCCGCCTTGTCGACCAGTGCCTGCAGGCTCGCCAGGTGGCCCGAGACGACCTGATGAAGACGCGCGCCCTCGGCGCGGCGCGCCTCGGCGAGCGCCGCGAGAGCGTGTTGGAGATCCGCCGCCAGCGCCGCCTCGCGGGCCGCCTTGGCGTCGGGCTCGTCTTCTTCCTCGGCGACCTCGACCACGCCGCGCACCGCCAAGAGGCCGTCCAGGCTCGCCGGCGCCACGGCGGCGGTCCCGCCCCGCTCGGCGGTGAGCTCGCCGGACAGGGCCAACAGCCGGTCCAGCAGCTCGCGATTGATCCGATAGCTCTGGGCCGCCGCCGCCGCCTTCATTGTCAGGGAGACCTGCAGGTTGCCGCGCGCGCAGGCCTGGGCGGCCGCGGCCCGCGCGCCGCCTTCCAGGGCATCATAGCCCGGCGGCAGGCGGAACCTCACGTCCAGGGATTTCCCGTTGACGCTCTTGATCTCCCAGGTCCAGTTGAAGCGGTCGTCGCCGCCCTCCTGGCGGGCGAATCCGGTCATGCTGGAAACGGGCTTTTCGTCTGCGGCTCGTCGATTGGCCATGACGCGGCGTGATCGGTCGGAAATGCGTTGCCTGGGTGCTAGGGTCGCTCCTTATATACGCGCGTCCACCGGCCAACAAGTGAACGAGGGAAGCCCACCGACCCATGGGAGATTTCAAGACTGTCCTGATCACCGGCGCGTCCAGCGGGATCGGCGAGGCGCTCGCCCACGCCTATGCTGGGCCCGGCGTGACCCTGGCGCTCACCGGGCGCGACCGTGAACGCCTGGCCCAGGTCGCCGCGGTCTGTCGCGGCCGCGGCGCCGAGATCGTCACGGCCGCACTCGACGTGACCGATCAGGAAGCGCTCTCGGCCTGGATCGCCGAGGTCGATCGCAGCGCGGGCTTGGACCTGGTCGTGGCCAACGCAGGAATCTCGGCGGGCACCGGGGACGTCGACGAGAAGGACGCGCAGACCCGGAGGATCTTCGCCGTCAACCTGGACGGCGTGATCAACACGGTCCTGCCCGCCGTCGCCTGCATGCGCCCGCGCGCGCGCGGCCAGGTGGCGATCATTTCCTCCCTGGCGTCCTTCCGGGGTTTTCCCGGGGCGCCGGCCTACTGCGCCTCGAAGGCGGCGGTCAGGATCTGGGGCGAGTCCCTGCGGGGCCACCTTGCCCGCAAGGGGATTGGCGTGAGCGTGGTCTGTCCGGGCTTCGTCAAGAGCCGCATGACCGCGGTCAACTCGTTCAAGATGCCCTTTCTGATGGAGACCGACCGGGCCGCGGAGATCATCAAAAGCGGTGTCGCCCGCAACAAGGCGCGGATCACCTTTCCCTGGCCCCTAGCGGCGGCAATCTGGGCGCTAGCGGCCCTGCCGCCGGGCCTGACCGACACGGCCCTGAAAAAGCTGCCGAAGAAAAGACGCAGCTGATGGGGCCCGGCGGCGCGCTAGTTCTTCGACCTTCGCTTCCTGCGCTGTTCGCGCTGGAACTTGCGCCACTTGGCGACGTTTCGGTTGTGCTCGGTCAGCGTCTTCGAGAAGGCGTGTCCGCCGGTGCCGTCGGCGACGAAGTAGAGGTAGGGACTCTCGGCGGGATTCAGCACCGCCTCCAGGGAGGCGCGCCCAGGGTTGGCGATCGGTCCCGGCGGCAGCCCGCGGTTGAGATAGGTATTGTAGGCTGACGGCGTGTCCAGGTCGCGGTAGGTCAGGGGGCGGCCCAGCTCCCGCTCGCCCTGGGTGATGCCGTAGGCGACGGTGGGATCGGACTGCAGACGCATCCGGCGCCTGAGGCGGTTCACGAAGACCGAGGCCACGAGGGGCCGCTCTTCGGCGACACCGGTCTCTTTCTCCACGATCGACGCCAGGATGACGGCCTCTTCCGGCGTATCGATGGGCAGGCCTTCGGCGCGGTTCGGCCAGAGCTCGGCCAAGGTCTCCTCGAGCGACGCCTCCATGCGAGAGACCAGGGCGGTACGGTCGTCGCCGAAGGAGTAATGGTAGGTTTCCGGCAGGAGGGTGCCTTCCGCCGGAACCTCAGAGACCTCGCCGACGAGGCCCTCGGCGGCCGCCAGCAGGACGACGACCTCGGTGCTGGTCAGGCCTTCCGCCAGCGTGATCCAGCGGTCCACGGTCTCCCCGCTCTTCAAGATGGCGTAGGCTTGGCGCATGGAAACGCCGGCGGGGAAGCCGTACTCGCCCGCCTTGAGGTCGCGGGACGAGCCGAGGATCCGAACCCCGAGCTGGAACAGTTTGGCGCTCTCGATGATGCCTTCGTTGGCGAGTTGCCGCGATATGGCGTTCAATCCGGCGCCGCGCGGGATCACCAGCGTCCTGTCCGTGCCGAGCGGTCCGCTGCGGTCGAAGCGCTGGGCGCCGTAGAGCAGGCTGCCGCCGAAGACGATGGCGACCGCCGCGAAGACGCCGATCAGGTAGACGCGGCGCTGCACGCTTGCCTCGCTCAGTTGTGGGCGGCGAGCACCAGAGAGGCGTTCGTGCCGCCGAAACCGAAGGAATTGGAGAGTGCCGCGCGCACCTTGCGTTCCTTGGCCCGATGCGGAACCAAGTCGATGCCGTCGCACCCCGCCGAGGGCGTGTCGAGGTTCAAGGTCGGCGGCACGATCCCTTCCTTGATGGCGAGGATCGAGAAGATCGCTTCGACCGCGCCTGCCGCCCCGAGCAGATGGCCGACCGCCGACTTGGTCGATGACATCGACAGCGTGGCGCAGTGCTCGCCGAACAGCCGCTTCACCGCGCCCAGCTCGATCTCGTCACCCAGGGGCGTCGAAGTGCCGTGCGCGTTGATGTAGTCGATGTCTTCCGGGTTCATGCCGGCGCGCTTGAGGGCGGCGCGCATCGAACGGAAGCCGCCGTCGCCGTCTTCCGCCGGCGCGGTGACGTGGTGGGCATCGCCCGACAGGCCGTAGCCGACGACCTCGGCATAGATCCGCGCGCCTCGGCGCTTGGCGTGCTCCAACTCCTCGAGCACGAGGGCGCCGGCGCCTTCGCCCATGACGAAGCCGTCGCGATCCTGGTCCCAGGGACGCGACGCGCGCTCCGGCGTGTCGTTGAAGTGGGTCGACAAGGCGCGCGCCGCCGCGAAGCCCGCGACGCCGAGCCGGCAGACCGCGGCTTCGGCGCCGCCGGTGATCATCACGTCGGCGTCGTCCAACGCGATCAGCCGCGCGGCGTCGCCGATCGCGTGGGCGCCGGTCGAGCAGGCCGTGACCACCGAGTGGTTCGGCCCCTTGAATCCGAAGCGGATCGACAGCTGGCCCGATACCAGGTTGATCAGCGCCGCCGGGATGAAGAAAGGCGAGATCCGCCGCGGACCCTTGTCGTTAAGGATCAAGCTGGTTTCGTAGATCGTCTCGAGGCCGCCGATGCCGGAGCCGACGAGAACGCCCGCGCGTTCGCGGCTGGCGTCGTCCTCCGGCAGCCAGCCGCAGTCGTCGACCGCCTGCTGACCGGCGGCGATGCCGTAGAGGATGAAGCGGTCGATCTTGCGCTGGTCTTTAGGCTGAAGGTAGTCGTCGGCGTTGAAGCCGCCGTTCTTCGTTTCGCCGATCGGCACTTGGCCGGCGATCTTGGCCGGCAAGTCGGAAACGTCGAAGTTCTGAATGCCGCCGATTCCCGACGCGCCCTCGATCAGGCGATGCCAAACGTTCTGGACGCCGGTGCCAAGCGGCGTGACCAGTCCAAGTCCCGTGACGACGACTCGTCTCATAGGAAGCTGACGATTGATGTTCCGTGGAGAGCAACCGCAGGATGCCGGTCGTGAGATCCTGCTTCAAGCTTTCGCGTTCAGGCGTGCTCGGAGATGAAGTCGATGGCGTCCTTGACCGTCACGATCTTCTCGGCGGCGTCGTCCGGGATCTCGCAACCGAACTCCTCTTCGAACGCCATGACGAGTTCGACGGTATCAAGGCTGTCAGCGCCAAGATCATCGATGAAGCTTGCCCCGTCGTTGACCTTTGCATCGTCGACGCCGAGATGTTCGACCACGATCTTTTTGACGCGATCGGAAATGTCGTTGCTCATGTCCACCAACCTCGATTTCTTGAAAGCCCGTTAGCGAGCGAAAGGTTCTCGTAACCTAGGTCTAAGCTTGTTAACAAGACCTTGCTTCGGCCGCCGTGATTTCTTGCTGCGCACGGGGCGTTTTTTGCCTCATATCACAGTTGTCAGCGCCGGAAAAGCGCCGCGAGCGCAACGCCGCCCGCGATCTACAGCATCGCCATTCCGCCATTCACGTGCAGGGTTTGGCCGGTGACGTAGGCGGCTTCCTCGCTGGCCAGGAAAACGGTGCAGGCCGCCACGTCGTCCGGCGAGCCGAGACGGCCCGCCGGCACCGCGGACAGGATCTTCTCCTTCTGCGCTTCGCTGAGGGCGTCGGTCATGGCCGTCTCGATGAATCCGGGCGCGACGCAGTTCGCCGTAATGCCGCGCGAGGCGACTTCTTGTGCGAGCGCCTTCACCAGGCCCGTCGTCCCCGCCTTGGAGGCGGCGTAGTTGGCCTGTCCCGGGTTGCCCGTCGTCCCGACGACGGAGGTGATCGCGATGATGCGGCCCCAGCGGCGTTTCATCATGCCGCGCAGGCTCGCTCGCGCGAGCCGGAAGCCGGCGCTCAGGTTAACTTTCAGCACCTTGTCCCAATCCTCGTCGCTCATTCGCATGGCCAGGTTGTCGCGGGTCAGGCCGGCGTTGTTCACGAGGATGTCCAGCTGGCCAAGGTCCTTCTCCACTTGGCCCGGCAGCCCGACCACGGCGTCGTCGTCCGACAGGTCGCAGGGCTCGATGGCGACGCGTTCGCCCAGCTCCTCGGCCAGTTCGGCGAGCGCGTTCTCCCGCGTCCCGGAGAGCGCGACGGCCGCGCCGCAGGCGTGCAGCCTGCGGGCGATGGCGCCGCCGATACCGCCCGATGCCCCGGTGACGAGCGCGACCTTGCCGGAAAGATCGAACATCATGGACTTAAATCCTCTCTTGTCTCGCGCCGCCTGCCTCAGAGCGCGGCGGCCAGCGACTCGACCGCATCGGGCGTGCCGACGGCGCTCGCGGTGAGCTCCCGGTCGATGCGCCGGGCCAGACCGGTCAGCACCTTTCCGGAGCCGAGCTCGACCAGCTCGGCCACGCCGGCCTGCTTCATGGCGAGCACTGATTCGCGCCAGCGGACCAGACCGGTTACCTGCTCGACCAGCAGCCGACGAATCGTCTCGGGACTGTCGACCGGCTCGGCCGTGACGTTGGCGACCAGCGGCACCGCGGGCGGGCGCAGGACGGTCTCGGCCAGCGCCTCGTTCATGACCTCCGCGGCCGGCGCCATGAGCGCGCAGTGGAACGGCGCCGATACCGGCAGAACAACGCAGCGCTTCGCACCTTGCTCCTGGGCCAGCTCGACCGCCCGCTCGATCGCCTCTTTATGGCCGCTTATGACGACCTGGCCCGGCGCGTTATCGTTGGCCGGGTCGCACACCCGGCCGCCGGCGCCCGGAGCGCCCGAGCGGGCCTCCTCGGCGATGGCCCGGGCCGCGTCCAGGTCGAGCCCGATCAGCGCCGCCATTGCCCCCTCGCCGACAGGCACGGCCGCCTGCATGGCCTGACCGCGCCGGCGCAGGAGCCTCGCCGTGTCGCCCAGCTCCAGAGTGCCCGCGGCGGCCAGCGCCGAGTATTCGCCGAGCGAATGGCCGGCGACGAACATCGCGGCCCGGCCCAGGTCCAGGCCCGCCTCCTGCTGCAGGACGCGGACCACGGCCAAGCTCACTGCCATCAGGGCGGGCTGGGCGTTCTCGGTCAGGGTCAGCTCGTCCTCGGGGCCCTCGAACATGAGCCTGGAGAGCTTCTGGCCCAGGGCGTCGTCGACCTCTTCGAAAAGGTGCCGGGCCGGCTGGAAGGCCTCGGCCAGGGCGGCGCCCATCCCAACGGCCTGGGAACCCTGCCCAGGAAAGACGAAAGCCCGGCCCATCGATGTCTGCCCCCACCGCTCCCGAGGCACATTTCGCGCCTCGAATCCTTGATCGCGTCAGAGATAGCGGCTGTTCTTCCTCTGTCAAGCTCGGCCGGTCCGGGTTGGCTAGGGACCGGCCGGCGAGCGCTTGCAAGCCCTAAAGCTTCGTGTATAGTCCGGCGCCGTCGCGGCCAGGCCGTGACGTTTACATAGCTCCTTGCCGGTCCGCGCGGCTCTGACGTGGCGGGTCGGCTCTGGTCCGGGCGGCCGTCGACAGGCCCGCCCCGAGAGGCTGGCAGAGGCTCCGGACCGTCAACCCGAAAGGAGAGCGCGCGAGATGCCGCTTTACGAGAACGTTTTCATTGCCCGCCAGGACGTGTCCGCCGCCCAGGTCGATACCCTGGCCGACCAGTTCACCAGCCTGCTCCAGGAGCACGGTGGTGAAGTCAAAAAGAAGGAATACTGGGGCCTTCGCAGCCTGACCTACCGGATCAAGAAGAACCGGAAGGGGCACTACGTCCTGCTCAACATCGATGCGCCGACCGCGGCGGTCCAGGAGATGGAGCGCACCATGCGGATCAACGAGGACGTGATCCGCTACCTCACCGTCCGAGTCGACGAGCTCGAGGAGGAACCCTCGATCATCCTGCGCAGCAAGGGCAGCCGGGACGACCGGGGCCGGGGTCCGAGGCGCGGCCCGCCGCCCGGCCGTGGCAGGGATTTCGACGAGGGGCGCGGACGGCCCGGCGGGCGCGGCGGGGCCGAAGCCTCGGAGAAGCCCCAGGCCAAGAGTGAAGGAGACGACAAATGACGGTGCAGATCGTTAGCAAGGGCGCCGCCGTCCGGCGGCCCTTCTTCAGGCGCAGAAAGAGCTGTCCCTTCTCCGGGCCGAACGCGCCGAAGATCGACTACAAGGACATTAAGCTGCTCAACCGTTTCGTCTCGGAACGCGGCAAGATCGTGCCGAGCCGGATCACCGCGGTCTCGGCGAAGAAGCAGCGTGAACTGGCCCAGGCGATCAAGCGGGCCCGCTACCTGGCCTTGCTGCCCTACGTCGTGGACTAGGGTCGGCGGAAGGAACCATCATGGACGTGATACTTCTGGAACGGATCGAGAAGCTCGGGCAGATGGGCGACGTGGTCACCGTCAAGCCGGGCTACGCACGGAACTTCCTGCTGCCCAAGCGCAAGGCGCTGCGCGCCAACAAGGAGAACATGGCGTTCTTCGAGACCCAGCGCGCGCAGCTCGAGGCCGAGAACCTGAAACGCCGCGAGGACGCCGAAGCCGTCGCCGCCAAGCTCGGCGGGACGAGCGTCGTCCTGATCCGCCAGGCCGGCGATTCGGGGCAGCTCTACGGCTCCGTGTCCGCGCGCGACATCGCCGACGCGGTGACCGAGGCCGGTATCTCGATCGAGCGCGGGCAGGTCGCTCTCGACAGGGCGATCAAGGTGCTCGGGTTGCACCAGGTCAAGGTTCGACTGCACCCCGAGGTCGGCGTCGAGGTGACCGCGAACGTGGCCCGCTCCGACGCGGAAGCCGAACGTCAGGCCGAGACCGGTCACATGGTCAGCGCCGAGGAGCAGCGCGAGGCCGAGGAGGCCGCGGTCGAAGCGGTCATCGCCGAGGTCGAGCAGGCCGAGGTCGAGGAGGCCGAGATCGCCGAAGCGTCGGACGAAGCTGCGGACGAGCCGGCCGAAGACACCGCGAAGCCGGCCTGAGGCGGCCGAACGGCGGGGCGCGCCGCGGCGCGTCCCGTGTCGCCGCCCGCGTGAGGGCCCGGCGAGTCTCTCTATCCCCTTCTTTTTCACGCCCCGGAACCGCGGCGGCCGGCTCGGCTGCGGGCGGGACCAGCTCGCTTGCAGCCGGCGGAACGTCCGCTCCGCCGGACCGATCCATTGCTTGTCGCGCGCTGGACGGAGGCCGAGGCTGCCGCTATCCTACTGTTATTGAGACAATTTACCTCTGCCGACCGAGCCGCTTTGTATGCCGGGCGGGTGGTGGAACGGAACAGGCGCGAAAGAAAGGAAAAGGCAGGCGCCTTGGAACGAGCATTGGGGGTTAGGCCATGTTGCTGCGAAAGATGCTCGAGCTATTGATCAAGGAGGGTAGCTTCACCCTCATCGATGCCGCGGGAAAGACTTGGACCCTGGGAAACGGAGACGAGCCCCGCTGCACGATCCGCATCCTTGACCGCGCGACCGAGTACAAGATTCCGATCAATCCGGCGCTGCGGTTCGCCGAAGCCTACATGGACGGCCGGCTCGACATCGAGGAAGGGAGCCTCGAAGACTTTCTTGCCCTCTCCCTGCAGAACTGGCCCCACCTCGAGAAGCACTGGACCTTCAAGGTCGGCCGCGCGATCCACACCTTCGGGCGCCGCCTGGGGCCCTACAATCCGATCCCCAAGGCCAAACGCAATGTGGCGCACCACTACGACTTGTCGGGCCAGCTCTACGACCTCTTCCTGGACGAGGAACGGCAGTACTCCTGCGCCTACTTCACCGAGCCGCACAACGACCTGGACCGGGCGCAGCGGGACAAGCTCAGGCACCTGGCGGCCAAGCTGCTGATCGACCGGCCGAAGCTCCACGTCCTCGATATCGGGTCCGGCTGGGGCGGGCTCGGGCTCTACCTGGCGCAGGTCGGCGACTGCGACGTCACCGGACTGACCCTGAGCACGGAGCAGCTGAACCGGGCCCGCGCACGGGCCAAGAGCGCCGGCCTCGACCAGCGGGTGCGGTTCCACTACCGGGACTACCGCGAGCAGGAGGGCCGCTTCGACCGCATCATCTCGGTCGGCATGTTCGAGCATGTCGGCCAGAGGCACTACAAGGAGTTCTTCCGCAAGGTTGGCGAATTGCTGCGCGACGACGGGGTATGCGTGATCCACGCGATCGGCCGCTTCGTCGAATCGGGCCCGGTCAACGGCTTCATCACCAAGTACATCTTTCCCGGCGGGCAGCTGCCGAGCCTCTCCCAGGTACTGCCGGCAATCGAGCAGAACCGGCTGCTCGTCACCGACGTCGAGATCCTCCGCCTGCACTACGCGGAGACCCTGCGTCTCTGGCACGATCGCTTCATGGCCAATCGGGACAAGGTGAAGGCGCTCTACGACGAGCGCTTCTGCCGCATGTGGGAGCTCTATCTCAAGGGTTGCGAGATCGCGTTCCGGACCCAGGACCTGATGGTGTTCCAGATCCAGCTGGCCAAGACCAAGGATAGCGTGCCGCTGACCCGCGACTACCTCTACCAGTGGGAGCAGGGCACGCCGGCGCAGCGGATCGTGGCCGCCGAGTAGCGCGGTGGCCGGTCTTGTCCCCGTGATCCACACGCTTCCCCGCTTTCCTTCTATGGCGCGAAGCGAATCGCGTGCATAATGTTGTCGGCTATGGACGCACAAGGCGCTGGCACTTGGGCGACGCTGGCAACGGCGAACGCCACTTCCGACCACAATCGCGAACCGCCGGTCAATTACGAAGCCGAGCAGGCTCTGCTCGGTGCGATCTTGGCCAATAACGCGGCTTTCGAGCGGGTCGCCGATTTCCTGCGCCCGGAGCACTTCGCGGAGCGCACCCACGGCGAGATCTACGAGGCCTGCGGCGCGCTGATCGACCGCGGACAGGTCGCGAACGCCATCACCCTGAAGAACTACTTCGAGCAGAGCGAAGCTCTGGCGCAGGTCGGCGGCGCGAAGTACCTGAGCGCGCTGCAGGGCAACTACATCTCGATCATCAACGCTCGGGACTATGGGCAGACGATCCACGATCTCCACCTTCGCCGCCAGCTGATCGCCGTCGGCGAGGACGTGGTCAACGACGCCTTCGACCACGATCTGGAGGAGACGGCGGTCGACCAGATCGAGCGGGCCGAGCAGAAGCTCTACAGCCTGGCGGAGGACGGCCAGACCGAGGGCGGCCTCAGGGACTTCCGCTCGGCGGTGATCGAATCCATCCACTTGGCCGACGCGGCGCATAAGCGAGAGGGGCATGTCGCCGGGGTGGCGACGGGCTTCGCCGACATGGACCGCCTGCTCGGCGGGCTGCACAGTTCCGATCTGGTGATCGTGGCGGCCCGCCCGTCCATGGGCAAGACCTCGCTGGCGACCAACATCGCCTACAACGTGGCCGCGACCGCCGGCCTCGAGCGCGACGCCGAGGACAATCTGATCGAAAGCCGCCAAGTGGTCGCCTTCTTCTCGCTCGAGATGTCGACGGAGCAGCTGGCCACGCGGATTCTGGCCGAACAGGCGGCGGTCCGCTCCGACTCGATCCGCCGGGGCCAGATGAAGAACGAGGAGTACGATCGCCTGATCCAGGTGAGCAACGGACTCTACCGCCTTCCTCTCTTCATCGACGATACCCCGGCGCTCACGGTGCCGGCCCTGCGTATGCGCGCCCGGCGGCTGAAGCGCCAGCACGGGCTCAGCCTGATCGTGGTAGACTATCTGCAGCTGATGCAGGGTGCCGCGGGCAGCCGCAGCGACAACCGGGTCCAGGAGGTCTCGGAGATCACCCGCGGCCTCAAGGCGATCGCCAAGGAGCTCGACGTGCCGCTGGTCGCGCTCTCGCAGCTCTCCCGTCAGACCGAGCAGCGCGACGACAAGCGGCCGCAGCTGGCCGACCTCCGGGAGTCCGGCTCGATCGAGCAGGACGCCGACGTCGTGCTCTTCATCTACCGCGAGGAGTACTATCTGGCGCGCGAGCGCCCGACCCAGAGGGCGAACGAGACCGACGACGCTTTCACCAAGCGACGGGCCGGCTACGAGCAGCGTACGCGCGACGCGGCCAACCTGGCCGAGATCATCGTCGCCAAGCAGCGGCACGGCCCGATCGGCACCGCGGTGCTTCATTTTGACGGCGCGTTCACCCGCTTCAGCGACTACGAGCCGAGCGACCATCTCCCCGAGGTTCATGGCTGACACCGGCGCGCGGGCCGGGGCGCTGTTGCGGATCGACTTGGCGGCGATCCGGGCGAACTACCGTAGGCTGGTCCAGGAGCTCGGCGGCGTGCCCTGCGCGGCGGCGGTTAAGGCTGACGCCTACGGCCTGGGCATGGCGCGGGTCGCGCCCGCGCTTCGTGCCGCCGGCGCCCGGCACTTCTTCGTCGCCCTGCCGGACGAGGCCCTCGCGCTGCGGGCGACGCTCGGCCCCGAGGCCGAGATCTACCTCTTGGCCGGCGCCATGCCGGGGACCGAAGCCGACCTCCTGGCGCACGACGTGGCGCCGGTCCTGAACAGCCTCGGCGACCTGGAGCGCTGGCGCGGGCTCGCGCGGCGAGAGGGGCGGCGTTTGGCGGCCGCCCTCCATATCGACACCGGGATGAGCCGGCTCGGGCTGCCGGAGGACGAGCTCGCCGCGCTCGCGGACGATCACGGGCTGCTCGACGGCGTCGACTGCCGCTACGTGATGAGCCATCTGGCCTGCGCCGAGGACGCCGGCCACGCGCTCAACCGGGCGCAGCTTGATGCCTTTCGCGCGGCCCGGCGGCGCCTGCCCGACCTGCCGGCGAGCCTGGCCAATTCCTCCGGCATCTTCCTCGGGGCCGCCTACCATTTCGATCTCGGCCGGCCCGGCGCCGCGCTCTACGGGGTTAATCCGACCCCCGGCCGGCCGAATCCCATGGCCTCCGTGGCGCACCTGGAGGCTAGAATCCTGCAGGTTCGCGACGTTGACGCTCCACAGAGCGTTGGATATGGTGCGACCTACCGCGTGACGGGCCCGAGCCGTCTCGCGACGGTTGGGTTGGGCTACGCAGACGGTATCTTTCGCTCTCTTTCAAACCGGGGAACAGGCTTCATCGGCGGCATAAAGGTTCCCGCGGTCGGACGTGTCTCCATGGATCTCGTAGTGTTCGACGTCTCCGCGGTGCCCTCGGAAGCTGTCCGCCCCGGCGCTATGGTCACGCTGCTTGACGACACCCATGGCGTCGATGCCCTTGCAGAGGAGGCGGGCACCATCGGCTACGAGATCTTGACGGCGCTCGGCCGGCGTTACCACCGGACTTACACGGACAGCTGAGCCCGTGCCAATCCTCCAGCCCATTGGCCGGGCCTTCATCGGATTCCTGGCCGCCACGGGTCGCCTCGTCTGGTTCGCCGGCATGGGCGTCTCCCACTGCGTCCGGCCGCCGTTCTTCCTGCGGATCGTCGGGCGCCAGATGGTTGAGATCGGCTACTACTCCCTGCCGGTGGTCGGCCTGACCGCGATCTTCACCGGCATGGTGCTGGCGCTGCAGAGCTACACCGGCTTCGCCCGCTTCTCCGCGGAGAGCGCCATTCCCCAGGTCGTGGTGGTCTCGATCACCCGGGAGCTGGGACCGGTTCTGGCCGGGCTCATGGTGACCGGGCGGATCGCGGCGGCCATGGCGGCCGAGATCGGCACGATGCGCGTGACCGAGCAGATAGACGCGCTCGACACACTGGCGACCAACCCCTTCAAGTATCTGGTCGCGCCGAGGCTGATCGCCGGCACGGCCATGCTGCCGCTGCTGGTCGTGGTGGCCGACTCGATCGGCGTTTTTGGCGGCTACGTCGTGTCGATTTTCAAGCTCGGCTTCAATCCCGGCAACTATATCCGCAACACTATCGAATTCGTCGAGGTGACCGACGTCGTCTCGGGCCTGGTCAAGGCCGGCGTCTTCGGCTTCATCATCACGCTGATGGGCTGCTACCACGGCTACCATTCCAAGGGCGGCGCCCAGGGCGTCGGTACCGCGACCACGAACGCCGTCGTCTCCGCGTCGATCCTGATCTTCTGCTTCAACTATTTCATCACCGAGATCTTCTTCGCGCGATGACCCAGCCGGTCCCCAAGATCGCCATCAGCGGCCTGTCCAAGGCCTTCGACGACAAAATCGTGCTGGACGGCCTCGATCTCAATGTCGGCCAGCGGGAGTCCGTGGTCGTGATCGGCGGTTCGGGCACCGGCAAGTCGGTCATGCTGAAGTGCATCCTGGGCCTGCTCCACCCCGACCGGGGCAGCATCAAGGTCGACGGCGAGGAGGTCGTCGGCCTTCAGGGCTCCGACCTGGAGCGGGTGCGCAAGAAGTTCGGCATGCTGTTCCAGAACGCGGCGCTGTTCGATTCCATGCCGGTCTGGGAGAACGTCGCCTTCGGCCTGATCCAGGGCCAGGCCATGGCCCGCCCCGAGGCCAAGGAAATCGCGCTCGAGAAGCTGGCCGCGGTCGGTCTCGGGCCCCAGGTCGGCGAGCTCTGGCCGGCGGAGCTGTCCGGCGGCATGCGCAAGCGGGTGGGCCTGGCGCGGGCGATCGCGACCTCGCCGGAGATCATCTTCTTCGACGAGCCGACCACCGGCCTCGACCCGATCATGGGCGACGTCATCAACGACCTGATCGTCAAGTGCGTCCGCGAGCTGGGCGCAACCGCGCTCTCGATCACCCACGACATGGCCAGCGCCCGCAAGATCGCCGACCGCATCGCCATGCTCTACGAGGGCAAGATCATCTGGCAGGGGCCGACCGGGGAGGTCGACCGCTCGGGCAATCCCTACGTGGAGCAGTTCATCAACGGGCTCGCCGAGGGACCCATCGAGATGCAGGTCCGCGCCGTGTGACCAAGCGGCGCGCCGGGAACGGAATCGTGCACGCCAAGCGGCTTGGAGGTGATGGCTAATCGGACCGCCCGCTACGCCTGCCAGTCTTGCGGCGCCTCCTACGCCAAGTGGAGCGGGCGCTGCGAAGCCTGCGGCGCGTGGAATACGATCACCGAGGAGAGCACCGGCGTCGGCGCCCCCGGGGGTCTGGGCCAACGCCGGGGCCGCCCGCGGCCGCTCGATTTCGTCGCCCTGAAGGGCGAGAGCCGGGAAGCGCCGCGCCACTCGACCGGGCTCGCCGAGCTCGACCGTGTCTGCGGCGGCGGCTTCGTCGAGGGCTCCGCCATCCTGATCGGCGGCGATCCCGGGATCGGCAAGTCGACGCTGCTGCTCCAGGCCGCGGCCAGCCTGAGCCTCGGCGCGGCCGGCGCAGGCGAGGCGGCGGGCCCACCGATCTACGTCTCGGGCGAGGAGTCGATCGAGCAGATCCGCCTGCGGGCCCGGCGCCTGGGCCTCGCGGACGCGGCGGTCCGGCTCGCCGCGGCGACCTCGGTGCGCGACATCGCCGCCGCGCTGGAGACGGGCGAGCCGCCGGGCCTCGCCGTCATCGACTCCGTGCAGACGCTCTTCGTCGATACCCTCGATTCGGCGCCCGGCACCGTGGCCCAGGTGCGGGCCAGCGCCCAGGAACTGATCAGGTTGGCGAAACGCCGCGGCTTCGCGCTCTTTCTCGTCGGCCACGTCACCAAGGAAGGCGCGATCGCCGGCCCCAAGGTTTTGGAGCACATGGTCGATACGGTTCTTTACTTCGAGGGAGAACGGGGCCATCAGTTCCGTATCCTACGCGCGGTGAAGAATCGATTCGGTCCGACCGACGAAATCGGCGTGTTCGAGATGACCGACGCAGGTTTGATGGAGGTGGCCAATCCCTCGGCCCTGTTCCTGGCGGAACGGCGCGGGCAGGTGGCCGGTGCCGCGGTCTTCGCCGGCCTGGAAGGCACGCGCCCCCTGCTGGTGGAGATCCAGGCCCTGGTCTCGCCCTCGCCCCTGGCGACGCCGCGCCGCGCCGTGGTCGGCTGGGACTCCGCGCGCCTCGCGATGGTTCTTGCGGTGCTCGAGGCCCGATGCGGGCTGGTGCTGGCCGGCCGGGACATCTATCTCAACGTGGCCGGCGGCCTCAGGATCAGCGAACCGGCGGCCGACCTCGCCGTCGCCGCCGCGCTGGTGTCGGCCGCGCTGAACGCGCCGGTGCCCGAGGATACCGTCATCTTCGGCGAGGTCGGCCTGTCCGGCGAGGTCCGCTCGGTCGGGCGCAGCGACGCCCGCCTGAAGGAAGCGGAGAAGCTCGGCTTCACCAGAGCCCTGATGCCGCGGCGCCGGTCGAGCGGTGAGGGCGCGGCGAAGCAAGGACTGGAGCGGATCGAGATCGGCCATCTGCGGGACCTGCTGGCGCGCTTTGAGGCCGGGCCGCGGGACGCGCCCGCCGGCTGGCCCGGCCCGGCGGCCGGAAATGCCTGAGGCCGCGGCGGGCCGAACCGGCCGGCGACCGGCGCCCCCGCTGCGGGAGGAGAGCTGATTGGCTGTCTTGGATGTCGTGATCCTGGTCGTCCTGGCCGTCTCGGCGCTGTTCGCCTTCCTGCGCGGTTTCGTCCACGAGCTGCTGGCGATCGCCGCCTGGGCCGGGGCCGTCGCCGCCGCGCTCTACGGCTTCACGCCTCTGGCGCCGATCGTCCGGGACCTGACAGGCCTGGGCGCCATGGCCGACTTCGGCGCCGCCATGGCGATCTTCTTCTTCGTCCTGATCATCCTGACCCTGCTCAACCGCTTGATCGCCAAGCGGGTCCAGAGCAGCTCGCTCAGCACTCTCGACCGCTCGCTCGGTCTCGTATTCGGGATCCTGCGCGGTGCCCTCCTGATCTGCATCCTGTGGATCTTCGTCGTCTGGGCCGTGCCGAGCCGGGACTTCCCGGACTGGGTGACCGAGGCGAGAATTCTACCAGTAGTAGAGAAAGGTGCCAGCTATCTCTATGCATTGGTGCCGGAAGAGCTGCAGCCCGATGACGAGCCCGATCTCGACAACTCGGCCCTGGACTTCGAGCAGAGCTTCCAGCTCCTGGTCCGGCCGGAGCCAAAAAGTGATGGTTCCTTAGGTGTCAGCGGGTATAACGAGCGCGAACGCAAAGAAATGGAACGGCTCATCGAGGCCCAGCAGTGAGTAACGCGGAGTCATCCGGGCTGCCTCGGACCAACCCCTTCGACGACGACAAGCTGCGCGAGGAATGCGGCCTGTTCGGGATCTTCGGGGAGGACGCCGACGCGGCGGCTCACACGGCCCTCGGCCTCCATGCGCTCCAGCACAGGGGACAGGAAGCGGCCGGGATCGTCACTTGGGACGGCGAGCACTTCCACGCCCACAGAGACCTGGGCTACGTCGGCGACATCTTCTCGGACGAGCGCGTGATCACGCGCCTGGCGGGCGGCGCGGCCATGGGCCATGTCCGCTACTCGACGGCGGGCGATACGGTGCTGCGCAACGTCCAGCCGCTGTTCGCCGACCTTCAGTTCGGCGGCTTCGCCCTGGCCCATAACGGCAACCTGACCAACGCGGTCAGGCGCCGGAGCGAGCTGGTCGAGCGCGGCTCGCTGTTCCAGTCGACCATGGACACCGAGGTGATCGTTCACCTGGTCGCCACCTCGCGCGCCGCGACCACGGTCGACCGGGTGATCGAAGCCCTGCGCCAGGTCGAGGGCGCCTACGCCCTGGTCGCCATGACGGCGAACTGCGTGATCGGCGTGCGCGACCCGCTGGGCGTGCGCCCCCTCGTGCTCGGGCGGCGCGGCGGCTCCTATATCGTGACCTCGGAGACCTGCGCGCTCGACATCATCGGCGCCGAGTTCCTGCGTGACGTCGAGCCCGGCGAGATGGTGGTGCTCGACGAGAGCGGCGTCCACTCGCTGCGCCCCTTCCCGCCGTCGTCCTGCCGGTTCTGCATCTTCGAGCACATCTATTTCGCCCGGCCCGATTCCCTGGTCGAGGGCGCCAGCGTCTACGAGACGCGCAAGCGCATCGGCGCCGAGCTGGCGAAGGAGAGCGGGGTGCCGGCGGACGTCGTCATCCCCGTCCCCGACTCCGGGCTCCCCGCGGCAATCGGCTACGCCGAGGCGGCGGCGGTGCCCTTCGAGCTGGGCATCATCCGGAACCACTACGTCGGCCGCACCTTCATCGAGCCGGCGCAGACCATCCGGAACCTGGGCGTGAAGCTGAAGCACAACGCCAACCGGACGTCGATCGAAGGCAAGCGCGTCGTCATGGTTGACGACTCGATCGTGCGCGGCACCACCTCGATAAAGATCGTCGAAATGGTGCGCGCGGCCGGAGCGGTCGAGGTCCATATGCGGATCGCCGCGCCGCCGACCACCCACTCCTGCTTCTACGGCATCGATACGCCGGCGCGCGACGAGCTTCTGGCCGCGCGGATGGATCTGGACGAGATGGCCCGGCACATCGGCGTCGACAGCCTCGCCTTCATCTCGCTCGACGGGCTCTACCGGGCCATGGGCGAGACGGGACGCAACAACAACGCGCCGCAGTACTGCGACGCCTGCTTCACCGGGGACTATCCGACCCGGCTGACCGACAGGGAGGTCACGGGCCAGCAGGCCCAGCTAACCCTTTTGGCGGAGCTCGCCTAGGAGCCGCACGCTCCGGGCTCCGGGAAAGAGGTCTCCTATGATCGGTCGCATTCTCAACGGCATGATTGCCATCATCGGCGCCCTGGGCTTCGCCCAGTTTCCCGCCTTCTTCCAGCAGTACCTCCAGCGCCTGGGCGGCCGGCTCGACCAGGCGCGCTGGGACATGCAGCGCACGCTCGACGACGCGACCAGCGCCGGCCGCACTCTGGAGGCCTACATCGCCGAGCTCCAGACCGCCGACTCCGAGGCGGCCCGGCTCGCCGCCAGGCGCGAGCTGGAACGGCTCGAGAGCTTCGGCGCCCTGCAGCACGCCTACGAGAGTCTGGCCCTGGCCGGTGTCTGGCAGCGGCCTGTGACCTTCGCCCGCAACTTCGACCACTCGATCGCAGAGGAGACGCTCCGGGTCTTCGAGCCGGCCCTGCTGATGACGCCCGAGGCGCTGTCCTACGCCGCCTTCGGCATGGTGCTCTGTCTCTTCCTCTACGCCGGCGGAGAGCTGGGCGCCCGCAAGGTGGCCTTCAGGATCAGGGAAGGAACCTGGATATAGCGGACGAGGGCAAAGCGGCGGGCGGACGCCTCGACGGACGGATCGCCCTGATCACCGGCGCCTCGCGCGGCATCGGCGCCGCGGTCGCGCGGCGCTTCGGCGACGAGGGCGCGCAGGTCGTGCTGACCGCGCGCACGGTCGGCGGCCTGGAGGAGGTCGACGACGAGATCCGCAAGGCCGGCGGCCGCCCGGCGGTCCTGGTGCCGATCGATCTGCGCAAGGGCGAGAAGATCGACCAGCTCGGCGCGGCGCTCTTCGAGCGCTTCGGGCGGCTCGACGTCCTGGTCGGCAACGCCGCCGTGCTCGGCGCCCTCTCGCCGACCGGCCATCTCGCGCCGCAGACCTGGGCCGAGACCATGGAGGTCAACGTCAACGCCAACTGGCGCCTGATCCGCTCCCTGGATCCCCTGCTGCGCCAGTCCGACGCCGGCCGTGCGATCTTCGTGACCTCGGGGGTCACCCAGAAGGCCTTCGCCTACTGGAGCGCCTACGCCGCCTCCAAGGCGGCGCTCGAAGCCCTGGTGATGAGCTACGCCGCCGAGGTCGAGAAGACGGCGCTCAAGGTCAACCTGATCGATCCGGGCATCCGGCGCACCCGCCTCCGGGCCCAGGCTTTCCCGGGCGAGAACCCGGCGAGCCTGCCCGAGCCGGACAGCGTGGCGCACCACTTCGTTCCGCTGGCCGCCGTCGACTGCACACGCCACGGCGAACGGGTCCGCACGACTTGAGAGGCGCGGCTCAGCCGCTCTCGACCGGGACGGCGCGCACCTTGCGGCCCTCGATCCCCAGCGCCAGGCGGCCCTCCTTGAGGGCCAGCGCATCCTTGCCGAAGATCTCGTAGCGCCAGCCCTTGAGGGCGGGCACGTCGGGCGAGGGTCCGGCCGCGATCAGCTCCAGGTCCGAGGTGCTGGCGACCAGCCGCTGGGCGACGTCCTCCTGCTCGCAGCGCATCTTCAGGAGCACCCGCAGCAGGTCGATCATCGGGCCGATGCCCTTGGGCGGCTCGAAGCGCTCCGGCGCCTGCGGGCAGTCCTCGTCGGGCACCGCCTTGCCTTCTTGGACCGCGGCCAAAATGGCCCGCCCGAAGCGCCCCGTCGCCATTTCCCGGTTCAGGCCGCGGCTGCGGGCCAGCGCCTCCGGCGTCTCCGGGATGTGGGCGGCGATATCGAACAGCTGCTCGTCGCGCAGGACCCGGCCGCGAGGCACGTCGCGCCGCTGCGCCTCGGTCTCCCGCCACGCGGCGAGCGACCGCAGGACAGCGAGGTAGCGGGGGTTGGACGAGCGGGTCTTGAGCCGCCGCCAGGCGTTCCAGGGGTCCGTATCGTAGGTGCCCGGATCGGTCAGCAGCGCCATCTCCTCGGACAGCCACTCGCCGCGCCGGTTCTTCGCCAGGTGCTTCGCCAGCTGCCGGTAGATCGGCCGCAGGTGGTCGACGTCGGACAGGGCGTAGCGCAGCTGGCGCGCGGTCAGCGGCCGGTGAGCCCAGTCGGCGAAGCGCGAGGCCTTGTCCAGCTTGGCCCCGACCAGCTTGCGGGCGAGGGTGTCGTAGGCGACCGACTCGCCGAAGCCGCAGACCATGGCCGCCACCTGGGTATCGAAGATCGGCGCCGGCAGGGCGCCCCAGAGGTGATAGAAAATCTCCAGGTCCTGGCGTGCCGAGTGGAAGACCTTCAGGACCGAGGGATCGAGCAGCAGCGCCTTGAGCGGTGCGAGATCCAGGTCCGGCGCCAGGGCGTCGACCGCGGCGAGCTCCTCGGGGCCGCCGACCTGCACCAGGCAGAGCTGCGGCCAGTAGGTCCGCTCGCGGATGAATTCCGTGTCGACGGTGATGAACTCGGAGTCCGCTTGGCGCGCGCAGAAATCGGCCAGGGCCGATGACTCGGAGATCAAGGTCATGGCCTGCGGTATACAAGCTGGACGCCCGGCGCGAAAGCCATCTTCGAGCCGTCGCGGCAGAGGGCAGGGGCCTCCAGCTCCTCCGCCCGGCCCGGACCGGCCCCGGCCTTGACAAAACCCGGGCCGCTGTGCCTCTTGCGCGCGGTCTTTCGATCGCTCATTTCCGACCTCTGGGAAACGTTCCATGCACCTCTACCGCACCCACACCTGTGGAGAGCTGCGCCTGTCCGACGCGGGCGCCGAGGCCCGGCTGTCCGGCTGGGTGCACCGCAAGCGCGACCACGGCCAGCTGCTGTTCATCGACCTGCGCGACCACTACGGGCTGACCCAGTGCGTGGTCGACGTCTCCAGCCCCCTGCTGGAGGCCCTCGAGGCCCTGAAAAACGAGAGCGTGGTCACCGTGACCGGGTCGGTGGTCAAGCGCGACGCGGAGACCGTGAACCCCCGGCTGCCGACCGGCGAGGTCGAACTCAAGATCGAGACCTTCGAGCTCGTCTCCGCCGCGGAGTTGCTGCCGCTCCAGGTCAACGCCGAGGAAGACGCCGGCGAGGAGACCCGCCTGCGCTATCGCTATCTCGACCTCCGGCGCGAGAAGATGCAGGAGCGCATCGTCCTGCGCTCGCAGATCATCTCCTCGATCCGCCGGCGCATGATCGAGCAGGGCTTCACCGAGTTCCAGACGCCGATCCTGACCGCCAGCAGCCCCGAGGGCGCGCGCGACTACCTCGTGCCGAGCCGGATCCATCCGGGCAAGTTCTACGCCCTGCCGCAGGCGCCGCAGATGTTCAAGCAGCTGCTGATGGTCGCGGGCTTCGACCGCTACTTCCAGATCGCGCCCTGCTTCCGCGACGAGGACGCGCGCGCCGACCGCTCGCCCGGCGAGTTCTACCAGCTCGACTTCGAGATGAGCTTCGTCACCCAGGAGGACGTCTTCGCCGCCCTGGAGCCGGTGCTGCACGGCGTCTTCGAGGAGTTCGGCAAGGACCGCGAAGTAACCGCGCCGCCCTTCCCGCGTATCCCCTTCGACGAGGCCATGCTGAAGTACGGCACCGACAAGCCGGACCTGCGCAACCCGATCGAGATCGTCGACGTGACCGAGGCCTTCCGGGGCGGCGGCTTCGGCATCTTCGCCAAGGCGATCGAGGGCGGCGCCGTGGCGCGGGCGATCCCGGCGCCGGGCGCGGCCGCGCGGCCGCGCAGCTTCTTCGACAAGCTGAACGACTGGGCGCGGAGCGAGGGCGCGGCCGGCCTGGGCTACATCATCTTCGCCGACGGCGAGGCCAAGGGCCCGATCGCCCGCAACCTGGAGCCGGAGCGCGCGGCGGCGATCAAGCAGGCCGCCGGCCTCTCGGACGGCGATGCGGTCTTCTTCGCCTGCGACAAGCCGAAGGCGGCGGCGCGCTTCGCCGGGACCGTCCGTGACCGCCTGGGCCAGGACCTGGATATCCTGGAGCCGGGCGTTTTCCGCTTCTGCTGGATCGTCGACTTCCCGATGTACGAGCTGGACGAGGACACCGGCGAGATCGAGTTCAGCCACAACCCCTTCTCCATGCCCCAGGGCGGCCTCGAGGCTCTGGAGAACCAGGACCCGCTGGCGATCAAGGCCTATCAGTACGACATCGTCTGCAACGGGGTGGAGCTCTCTTCCGGGGCCATCCGGAACCACCTGCCCGAGGTCATGATCAAGGCCTTCGGCATCGCCGGCTACGCGCCCGAGGAGGTCGAGAGCCGCTTCGCCGGCCTGTTCACGGCGCTCCGCTACGGCGCGCCGCCCCACGGCGGCTCGGCGCCGGGCATCGACCGGATCGTCATGCTGCTGGCCGAGGAGCCGAACATCCGCGAGGTGGTCGCCTTCCCGATGAACCAGCGGGCCGAGGACCTGATGATGCAGGCCCCCGCCGAGGTCGAGCCGAGGCGCCTCAAGGAGCTCTCGATCAAGCTGGCCCTGCCGCCGCGCAAGGCCGAGAGCTGAGACTTCCTTTACCCTCATCTGTGCTATGGTGCGACCGGTTCGAACCTGCGGGATCGGGGAGTCGAGGATCCATGAGCAGATTGTCTAAGGGAATCAGGGGGGTCGCAGCGCTGGCGCTGCTCGGCCTCGCGGCGGCCTGCGCGCCGACCAACCTCGAGGCCTACAAGTCGCCGAACTGCACGACCGACCCAAACACCACCTGGGGCGAGGTTCTTGGCAGCGGATCCGTGGTCGTGAACTGGTCCGGCTGCGACAAGTCCGGGGCCGACCTCTCCGGCCTCGACCTGAGCGCGGCGGACCTCTCGGGGGCGAACCTCAGCGGCGCGGACCTCAGCGGCACCGAGCTGGCCGGGGCCATCCTGGTCGAAACCGACCTGAGCGGCGCGAACCTCGGCGGCGCCGACCTGACCGGCGCCTCGGTGGCGCGCGCCGACCTCAGCGAGGCAGACCTGCGCGGCGCGCGGCTGCGCGGTATCAGCCTCCTGCGGTCGAACCTCTCGGGCGCCATCTTGGAGCAGGTCGACCTGACCGGCGTGAACCTGCGCGATACCGACCAGACCGGGACGATCTTCTACGGCGCGACCTGGATCTACGGCATCTACATCTGCGGCCCGGACTCCGTCGGCGGCTGCCGGCGCTGAGGCTGCCCGGCCGGGGCCCGGCGAAAACCTGGCCGGCTGCTCGAAAGGTGCTCAGTCTGGACCCTCACCCTTCGACAAGAGTGCGGAGCACTCGCGCTACGCGCGGGTGAGGGCGATGGTTTCAGACACTTACCCTCATCCTGAGCTTGTCGAAGGATGAGGGTGATCAGGGGCTCCAGGTTCTTTTGTCAACCTGCTAGCGGTCGGTGCCGTTCACCTGCATGGGCACGCCGCCGGCCATGGCGCTGGTGTGCCTGCACTTGAGCGAATCGGGCGCGACGTAGCAGGCGCTCTCGTCCGCGGGGCGTTCCGCGGCTTCCGGTGGGGGCGGGGCGCAGGCGCCTAGAGCGAAGAGCCAGATGCCCGAGAGAAGTGCGGCCGTCCTGTGCCTCGACATGGAATGGGTCTCTCGTTGTAGTCTGTCCGGCGGGCGGCCGGCCCGGACCCGCGTCCGGAACGACGCCGTGCCTCCTTTATCCCATGGCTGAACACGACGAAGAACCCTTTACACTGACGGTCGAGTGCTATGCTGGGCACCGGGGCGAAGAGACGCCGCGGCGCTTCCGGCTCGGTCAGCGCAGCATCGAGGTGGCCGAGCTGCGCGACAGCTGGCTTGCGCCGGACCACCGCTACTTCAAGGTCGCCGATGCCGAGGGGCGCTGCTACATTCTGCGGCACGACACGGCGACCGGACGATGGAGCCTGACCAGCTACAAGGCCGAGGAATAGCCCGCGCCCGCGAGGAAACTCTCGACGGCGCCGCCGACACGCTCCCGGACCGGCCGCAGGCCGCGCGCGCCGCCGCCGCGTCGCGCAACGGCATCGTCTGCATGGTGCTCGGCTCGGCGCTGCTGACCATGAACGACGCGATCCTGAAGTGGCTGACCGCCGGCTACCCGGTCGGCGAGCTGATGTTCCTGCGCGGCCTCTTCGTCGCGCTGCCGATCACGCTGCTCGCGTGGCGCGACGGCGGCGTCGCCTCTCTGCGCCTGGTCAGACCGGTCGGCACGATCTTCCGCGCCCTGCTGGTCGTGGCCTCGGCCTTTATGTTCATCACCGGGCTCAGGTACCTGCCGCTGGCCGACGCCTACGCGATCGCCTTCGCCGGCCCGCTCTTCATGACCCTGCTCGCCATGGTCTTCCTCGGCGAGAAGGTTGGCTGGCGCCGCTGGCTGGCGGTCATCGTCGGCTTCCTCGGCGTCTTGGTGATCATCCGGCCGGCCGGCGAGGGCCTCGGCTGGGTCGCCCTCCTGCCGCTCGGCGCCGCCGTCTTCGGCGCGCTGCGGGACGTGGTGACCCGGCGCATTTCGGCCGAGGAGTCGTCGACCGCCATCCTCGCGGTCACTACCCTGGCCGTGACCCTGGCGGGCCTCGCTACCTGGCCCTTCGGCTGGCTGATGCCGACCGCGCGGGACGTCGCCCTCATGGCGCTCTCCGGTCTCTTGATCGGCGGCGCCCACTTCCTGCTGATCGAGGCGGTGCGCCTGGCCGAGCTCGGCCTGGTCGCGCCCTTCAAGTACAGCGCGCTGATCTGGAGCGTCCTGCTCGGCTTCCTGATCTGGGGTGACCTGCCGGACTTCTGGACCTGGGTCGGCTCGGCCATCGTGATCGCCAGCGGCCTCTACATCCTCCGGCGCGAGGCCGTGCTCCGGAGGCCAGAGCGCACGGTGCCCCGTCCCAGCCCGGATCCGAGTTGAAGAAAGATCTACTGCGCCGCCACCGGCCGGTCTTGGGCGTCCAGCAGGCCGATGTCGCGTAGGATCGCGCGCAGGATCTCGCGCTGGCCCTCGTCGAAATCCATCATGGGCGGCCGGGTGTGCCCGCCGGGCTTGCCCAGCAGGTTCATGGCCTCCTTGATCGCCACGTAGGAATTGCCGGCCGCCGAGAGGATGTCGTAGGCCCGCGCCATCCTGTTGTGCAGCGGGCGCGCGCGCGCGTAATCGCCGGCGCGCGCCGCTTCGTAGAGCTCGACCGCCATGGTCCCGACCACCTGGGGCAGCATGGCCACGGCCCCGGCCGCGCCCAGGGCGACCCCGGGCAGCAGCAGGTCCTCGAGGCCGACGAAGACCTTGAGCTCGGGCCCGCAGGTCCGGATCAGGTCGGACACCGGGTAGATGTCGAAGGAGGTGTCCTTGATCGCCACGATGCCGTCGATCCGGTTCATCAGGTGGGCGACGAAGCGGGCTTCCAGGGTGACGTTCACGTAGCGTGGGCTGTTGTAGAGCATCACCGGCAGGCCGCTTTCCCCCGCCACCCGGCGATAGAATTCCTCCAGCTCCCGCTCGCCCGGCGAGGCGTAGACCGGCGGCAGCAGCAGCAGGCCGTCGCAGCCGACTTTCTGTGCATGACGGGCGAAATCCACCACCTCTTCGGTCCGGGTCGCCGCCGACCCGGCCAGGACCGGCACGCGCCCGGCCACCTGATCGGCCGCGATCTCGAAGACGCGCTTGCGTTCCTCGGCGCTCATCAGGAAGAACTCGCCGGTGCTGCCGGCCGTGATCAGGCCGTGGCAGCCGGCCTCGAGCACCAGGTCGACGACCCGGCGGTAGGCGGTCTCGTCCAGGTCGCCGTTCTCGGCGAAGGGCGTCACGATCACGGCGAAGGAGCCGTGCCAATCGACCTGCGGTCTGCCCATGCTCTTCTCCCCCAAAAGGCGCCCGCCCCGTGAACCTCCGGGGCTCTTCGCCGGAGAGCGCGGTCAGCCGGCGCCGTTGATGCGGCCGCAGGCCGAGACGCAGGAAGCCTGTGCTTCCGGGTCGGAAAAGAGGTTGGAGCAGGTCCGGAAGCACTCGGTGATCTCGTCCAGGCTGGGCCCGGTGCACCCATCTTGCGCGCCGGTCTCTCCCGGGTTCAAGAGCAGAAGGCACGAGGCCAGGACGATCGCGGCCGCGACGGCCGAAACGCGCTGCATGAGTCTCTCCCTGTCGCGCATTGCTGGGAGGCCACTATAGCGCGCGGGGCCCTTTCCGCCGCGTTAAAGCGGCGCCGGTCTCAGCCGTGCCACTCCATATGGCGGCTGAGGCGCAGAAAGGCCGAGACGGCGGGCGAGAAGCGGCGCCCCGCGACCGTCAAGAGGCTGATCTGCCGCTTGACCTCGGGTTCGACCAGGACGCGGGTCGAGAGACCCGGCAGCTGCGGCAGGTGCTCGGGCATGATCGAGCAGCCCAGCCCGGCCAGCACCAGGGCCTGCACCCAGTCTTCGCGCTCGCTGCTGTACCGCAGGTCGATGCGCGGCGGCTCGGTCAGGTCCAGATGGGCGAGGAAGTCCATGAACTCGCAGTTCAGCCGCTTCAGGTAGGCCTCGTTGTCCAGTTCGCGAAGCGGCACCGCGGGCATGTCGTTGAACCGGTGGTTAGCCGGGAAGGCGATCACATAGCGCTCTTCGAACAGCGGCAGGGCGTCGATCCGTTCCTCGTAGCTCGGCAGGCCGACGATCGCGACGTCCAGCTCGCCGGACAGCAGGTCCCGGACCAGGCGGTGCCCCGGCGCCTCGTGCAGCTGCAGTTCCAGCGAGGGGATCTCTCGGTGCAGGCGGCTGAAGAAGGGGACCAGGCGGTTCGGGGCGATGGTGCACATCATGCCGAGGCGCAGCGGCGCGCGCTCCAGGGCGTGGAATTCCTCCGCCTCGGCGCTGGCCGCGAGCGAGGCGTCGCGCACCGCGCGCAGGTGCGGCAGCATCAGGCGGCCGAGATCGGTCAGGTGGGTGCGGTTCCGTTCGCGCCGGAACAGGGGGCCGCCGAGCTCGTCCTCGAGCTTCTGGATCGCCCGGGTCAGGGACGGCTGGGCGACGTTGCAGCGCTCAGCCGCGCGGGTGAAGTTCAGGGTCTTGCAGACCGCCAGGAAGTAACGGACCTGGTGCATCTCCATGACCGGCTCCTCAGGGCTATCTTTAATGAATCTTTACACAAAAACTATCACGTTCCCGTGATTTTACCAGTCAATCGGCCAAAGTAAGGCCTAACTGATCTATATCGATACCGCATGGCTATTGAAACGGGAGCCATCCGATATTTCCATTAAGGCCGGGGTGGTCCTACCTGATAGCCAACGGAACGTTATTCAGACCCATACGCCCGAGGGGCTAGGAGAGGATTATCATGACTGCTTCCAAACAAAGGACCACGATCAAGTCCGTACTGGCCGCTGGCGCGATGACGCTGGCTTTCGCGTCGGCCGGCGCCGCCGCAGAGCCGACGGTGATCGAGCTGACCCAGACCGCCTGCCAGTTCGTCGAGTCGGAGAACGGCGTCGACCACGGCTTCCAGACCAGCCGCAAGGCGGACTGCCAGGCGATCAACGAGAAGACCCTTGACGAGCGCGTGGCCAAGGCCAAGACGTTCGAGCTGAAGCCCGGCAAGTACATCTTCCGCGTCACCAACAAGAACGTGCCCTACGACCTGGGCTTCTGGGTCCGCGGCGCCAGCCTGGTCGGCCGGGCAACCCTGCCGAGCGTCTCCGGCGGCGGCCTCTCCCAGGGCGTGACCAAGGACTACGTGATCGAGCTTAAAGAGGGCGAGTACCTCTATTCCTGCCCGCTCAATCCGACGCCCGACTACAAGATCGTCGTGAAGAGCTGATCCCCTTTCCGGACCGGCGGCCCGCCAGAGAGATCTCCCGCCCGAGGAGGCGGGAACCGGCGCGGGTCCCGGACCGGGACATCCCGACAAGCGAGAGGAGAGGAGCTAGACCGATGACCGACGTCATCAAGTGCGACATCTGCGTGATCGGCGCCGGCTCCGGCGGGCTTTCGGTAGCCGCCGGCGCTTCTCAGATGGGCGCGAAGACCGTGCTCATCGAAAAGGGCAAGATGGGCGGCGACTGCCTCAACACCGGCTGCGTCCCCTCCAAGTCCCTGATCGCCGCCGGCCATGCGGCCGAGTCGATCCGCAACAGCGGCCGCTTCGGCGTGAACGGCCACGAGCCGAGCGTCGACTTCGCCAAGGTCAACGATCACGTTCACAATGTCATCGGCGCCATCGCCCCGCACGACTCGGTCGAGCGCTTCGAGGGTCTGGGAGTCCAGGTGATCAAGGAGACCGCCAGGTTCGTCGGCCGCAACGAGGTCGAGGCCGGCGGCAAGCGCATCCGCGCCCGCCGCTTCGTGGTCGCGACCGGCTCCTCGGCCGCCGTGCCGCCGATCCCCGGCCTCGACGGCGTGCCCTACATGACCAACGAGACGGTCTTCGAGCTGCGCGAGCGGCCCGAGCACCTGATCGTCATAGGCGGCGGACCGATCGGCGCCGAGCTCGCCCAGGCGCACCGGCGCCTCGGCTCCGAGGTCACCATCCTCGAGATGTTCCGCATCCTTGGCCGGGACGACCCCGACGCCGCCGAGGTGGTCCGCAAGCGCATGGCCGCCGAGCGGATCGCCATGCTGGAAGGCATCTCGATCACCGGCGTCGCCAAGAAAGGCAACGGGATCGCGGTCACCATCGAGAAGGACGGCGAGCAGAAGACCGTCTCCGGATCCCACCTGCTGGTCGCCGCCGGGCGACGTGCCAACGTCGATGGGCTCGGCCTCGAGGCCGCGGGCATCGAATACACGCCCAAGGGCATCACGGTCGACGCGCGCCTGCGCACGACCAACAAGAAAGTCTTCGCCATAGGCGACGTGGCCGGCGGCCTGCAGTTCACCCACGTGGCCGGCTACCACGCGGGCATCGTGATCCGCAACGCGCTCTTCTCCCTGCCGGCCAAGGCCGACAAGGCGGTGGTGCCCTGGGTCACCTACACCGATCCCGAGATCGCGCACGTCGGGCTGACCGAGGCCGAGGCGCGCAAGAGCCACGGCGACGGCATCAAGGTGCTGACCTGGTCGTTCGAGGAGAACGACCGCGCCCAGGCCGAGCAGGAGACCGAGGGTCTGGTCAAGGTCGTGGTTGGCCCGAAGGGTCGCATCCTGGGCGCGACCATCGCCGGTCCCCACGCCGGCGAGCTGCTGCAGCCCTGGGTGCTCGCGATCACCCAGAAGCTCAAGATCGGCGCCATGGCCAACATCATCGCCCCCTATCCCACTCTGGGCGAGGTCAACAAGCGGGTCGCCGGCAGCTACTACACGCCCTCGCTATTCAGCGAGCGCACCCGCCGCGTGGTTGGCTGGCTGCAGATGCTGCCGTGACCGGGCACAGGAAAGAGGAGACGGAAGAGATGTCGCAAGCTCAGAACGGCGAGGCGCTCGCCATGCCACCTCAGAGATCCAACGGCCTGGTCAAGCGCTTGGCGCCGCTCGGCGTCCTGGTCGCCGGCACCGCCGCGTTCTTCGGCTTCGGACTCCAGGATTACGTCACCTTCGAGGCCCTGCGCGAGCACCGCGCCTTCCTGGCCGACTTCGTGGATCGCCAGATCGTCGCGGCGGTCGCTGTCTTCGTCGTCGCCTACGCCGTCTCGACCGCGCTCTCCCTGCCGCTGGGCGCTCTGCTCAGCGTGACCGGGGGCTTTCTCTTCGGCAGCCTGCTGGGCTCATTCTGGATCGTGGTCGGCGCCACGATCGGGGCGGCCGGCATCTTCCTCGCCGCCAAGACCGCGTTCGGCGACGTGCTGCGCGCCAAGGCCGGTCCCTTCCTGGCCAAGATGGAGGCGGGCTTCCAGGAGAACGCCTTCAGCTACATGCTGGTGCTGCGCCTGGTGCCACTGTTTCCCTTCTTCATCGTCAACCTGGTGCCGGCCTTCCTCGGGGTGAACCTCCGGACCTATGTCGTCGCCACCTTCATCGGCATCATCCCCGGGGCCTTCGTTTTCGCCACGGTGGGCGCCGGCCTCGGCAGCGTGTTCGACGCCAACGAGTCCTTCTCCTTCGCGGGCATCCTGACGCCCCAGGTCTGGGCCGCCCTGATCGGCCTGGCCGCCCTCTCGCTGCTGCCGGTCGCCTACAAGAAGTTCAAGGCGGGCAGGCAGGCGGCCTGAGCCTTCGTCGTTACCCGACCCCTGTATCGCGGCCGGTCCTTCCCTGGACCGGCCGTTTTCCTGTAGCCTCTGGCGATCAGCCACGCCGGAGGGGACATGACCAGCATTCGTGCGCTGCCGCCGCCAGAGCCGGATAAGCCCTTGAAGCGGCTTGCCGCCGAGCAAGTTGCGGCTTTCCAGGACGACGGTTTCCTCCTGTTGCCCGGGCTGTTCGCGTCCGACGAAGTCGCCTTGGTCCAGGACCTGCTGCGCCACGACTCCTCGGTCGGCGAACACAGCGTCGGGATCATCGATTCCTCCGGCGCGCCGGCGGAGATCTTCGGCTGGTCGGGCGCCAGCGAGGACGTGCTGGGGGCCTTCGTGCGCATCGCCCGCCTGGTCGAGGCCGCCGAGGACCTCCTGGGCGGCCAGCCGGTCTATCACTGGCATTCCAAGCTCAGCATGAAGCGGCCGGGCAGCGCCGGGCGCTGGGACTGGCACCAGGACTTCGGCTCCTGGTACCGGGAGGGCTGCCTCAGGCCCGAGATGCTGACCGCCATGGTGGCGGTCGACCGGACCACGCCGGAGAACGGCTGCGTCCAGCTGCTGCGCGGCTCGCACAGGCTCGGCCGGATCGACCACGTGCCCATCGGGCCGTCCCACGGCGCCGACCCCGCGGTGGTCGCCCGGGCGCTGGAAGCGCTGGAGACTGTCGCCTGCGTCATGGAGCCGGGCGACGTGGTCTTCTTCCACGGCAACACGCTGCACGCCTCGGGCGGCAACACCAGCGAGACCAGCCGTACGCTGCTCCACGTCTCCTACAACACGGTGCGCAACCAGCCTACGGACCCGCTGGTGATCCACGCCTTCGAGCCGCTCGAGGTGCTGCCCGACGACGCGCTCCTGACCGGCGCCTTCGCGCCCAGGCTGGACCAGGCTGCGCTCACCCGCCGCATCGAGCTGCGCCGCAAGCAGAAGATCGGCGAGGTCTACGGTTACCAGGTTGCCGGCCCGAAAGGTTGAGCGGTTGGTGTCTGCAGTCGGTGATGAGAGGGTGACGGAAAGAATGCGAAGCCTGCGCACCACGGCAATCATGGCGCTGCTGTTCATCGTCGGCGCCTGCACGATCAATCTGAAAGACATCCGCCGCACCGAGCCGGTCCGTACGGTGAACTACACCGGCTCGTTCGAAGAAATGGCGCTATGCGTGGAAGCCCGCCTTGGCGGCAAGTGGAACCGTGATCTCTATAAGCCGGAAATCTCGATCTACGACAGCGTCAAGGCTCACACCAACCGGGGCGTTTCCCACTATGCCATGACGATCACCCAGACCGACAAGAAGGGCGGTTTCGTCGTATGGCAGAAGATCCCGGAAGGCGAGATGGACCAATTCGTGGTCGACAGGTTCTGGTCGCCCGTCGTTGCCTGCGCCGAAGAGGTCGGCAGGCAGGCCGACCCCGGGGAATCCGCAGCGCTCTAGCTTGAGGAGAGTGGCCTGTCGGCGCCGAGGGGCAGCATGACGATGACTTTCTGCGCGTAATTCAGGCTTCGAAATTGTTTCTCAAAATGCCGGAGAGCAGCCGCGAGGAACAAGCGCTCGAACTACTCGGATAGTGGTGGCTCTGGTGAGGTCCATGAAGTTTGTCTTTTACGCGTTGGTGGTTTTCCCCCTGGTACTGGTGGTGATCTTCTCCGGCTGGAAATGGATCGACAACGCCCGCTTTGCCCGCAACTTCTTCCAGGACAAGGTCGAGATTGTGCGGGTCGTGGCCTCCAAGAAGTGGCACGACTTTTCAGACGACCATTTCGCATGCACCTATGCGGCGGTTGAGTTCTCGGAGGCGAGCGCCGACCTGCTGCGCGCTCAGGGCCCTCGGGCGCTGATCGGCAGAGGCTGGTTCGATGGCGGGGTCGAGCAATGGAACTTGTCGTGGGAGCCGACCCCGACCGAAGCGCCCTACATAGACCACCTCGATACCTCATCGTGGTGGTGTCTGCAGTTTCTTCCGAAGCGGGAATTCGATCAGATCTCCGATAGTCTCACGAAGCCGGGATCCTGGTTCTACCGGGACCATCAAGTGCGCGCGATCCTCTCGGCGGAGCACCGCCTGGCGGTGACCCTCCGCTTCGGCGACTAGACGCGACAGGCATTCTCACCAGCGCCGTACCGCACGCAATAGTTGTAGCGCTATGAGGCTGTAAGCAACCGGTGCGGTCGACTGGTGGCCGAAACCACGCCAAATAAGAACTAAAAGTCCACATCGGTATGCGTATTACACGTATAAATAGTGACGTGAAAAACCCTACCCTTGAAGTGGATACCATATCGCGTTACCGTTTCACTCATAGTCAAAGTTTTTCGTCATGACGGGCGCGAATTCATCCGGGGGGATGAGAAACCAGCGGCCCGAAAAGAAGTTTAGGGGGAAGCAGCCATGTTCACGCTCTCATTGCGCCTTCTCCCGGTCTTGGCAGGCCTGTTCGCTTTAGCGCTTACGGGCGGCACAGCCCGCGCGCAGGCCGATCTGGAGGTCCTCGTCGCGACGGGCGATCCGGCACCGGGCACGGCGCCGGGTGTCGTGTTCTCCAGTTTCGGCACTCCCGTGACCAACGCGTCGGGGCAGGTTGCGTTTTTTGGTGTGGTGGACGGGCCCGGTGTCTTCAGCTCCAACAGGTTGGGCATCTGGGGCCCGGGCGCCATTGGCGCACTCGACCTGCTGGCGCGCTCGGGCAATCAGGCGCCAGGGACGCCGCCTGGCACCGTTTTTTCCAGTTTCAGTACCCCCTTGATCAACGCGGCGGGGCAGGTGGCGTTTCTAGGCTTGTTGACCGGCTCGGGCGTTCACGGGTCCAACAGGTTCGGCATTTGGGGCCCGGACGCCTCGGGTGCGCTCGGCCTGCTCGCGCGCGCGGGCGACCGGGCGCCGGGGACGAATGACGTGTTCTCCACCTTTAGCAGCCTCTTGCTCAATGAGGCAGGGCAGGTGGCGTTTAGGGGTTCTCTGCCCCGCGGCCAGGGCCCTTTCGGGGGTCTGAGACGCGACTTTGGCATCTGGGGGCCAGACGCCTCTGGTGCGCTCGGCTTGCTCGCGCTTGAGGACGCTCGTGCGCCGGGGACGGCGCCGGGTGCCGTGTTCTCTGCCTTCGGCGACCCCGTGCTCAACGCGGCGGGGCAGGTGGCGTTTGTAGGCATCTTGACCGGGTCGGGCGTCCACGGGTCCAACAGGTTCGGCATTTGGGGCTCGGACACCATGGGCGCGCTGGACCTGCTCGTACGTGCGGGCGATGAGGCGCCAGGAACGCTGCCGGATGTCGTGTTCGGAAGCTTTAGCAGCACCATTGCGCTCAATGCGTTGGGACAGCTGGCGTTTCAAGGGTCGTTGACGGGGCCGGACATCGATTTCTCGAACAGTAACGGCATTTGGGGTCCGGACGCCACGGGCGCACTCGGCCTGCTTGCGCGGAGCGGGGATCCGGCGCCGGGGACGCCGCCGGGCACCACCTTCTCCGGTGTGTTCAACCCTGTGCTCAATGCGGCGGGGCAGGTAGCATTCTTGGGTGACTCGAGGGGCGCGGACGTCAACGCCTCTAATGTTCGCGGTCTCTGGGGCTCAACCGCCACGGGCGCGCTCGGCCTGCTCGCACGTGTGGGTGATCCGGCGCCGGGGACACCTCCGGATGTTGAGTTCTCCCGCCTCTTCTCCCCCGTGCTAAATGCCGCGGGGCAGGTGGCCTTCATAGGCGATTTGAGGGGGCAGGGCGTCAACAGCGCTAACGATCGCGGCGTCTGGGGCCCAGCCGCTGCGGGCGCGCTCGGCCTGATCGCCCGGGAAGGCGATGTGATAGAAACTTCACCCGGCAGCAGTGCGCCAATAAGGTTCATTTCCTTTCGCACTGGTTCCGGCAACGAGGACGGCAGACCTTCCAGTCTGAGCGACAACAGCCAGACGGTCTCATCTGCTGGTCTGACGTCGGGTGGTTTCGTCATTCTACTGTCGAACGTGAACGCGCCTCCCGTTGCGGATGCGGGCCCCGACCAGCATCTCGAGTGCGCCGGTCCCGCCGGGACCCCGGTCGAGCTCAACGGCTCGGGCTCTTCAGATCCGGACGGCGACGCCTTGATCTATGCCTGGTCGCTCACCGAGGTTCCGCCGGTCAGCGCCGCGGCGCTCGACGATCCGACGGCTGCCAAGCCGAGCTTCAACGCGGACCGGCTGGGGGACTACACGGCCACCCTCGTGGTCAACGACGGCACGGTAGATAGCGGTCCGGACGTGGTCGCCGTCGCCGTGGAGGACAGCTTGGCGCCCGGCGTCGTCGCCGCGCTCACGCCCTTGGGCGAGGGGGACGACGACGGCGACAGCGACGAGGGCTTGTTCCGGATCGAGTTCGCCGCCGCCGACACCTGCGATGCCGCCCCCGCCTTGGCGGCGGTCCTGGACGTGGGCAACGGCGTCGAGCTTCCGGCCGTCGACGGCCAGACGATCGAGTTCGAGTTCGAGGACGAAGGGGTCGAGATCGAGCAGGAAGACGGCATCCTCGAAATCGAGGCGCCAAGCCTGACGCTCCGGG